>NZ_JBHTJA010000002.1:0-256739 GCF_042675525.1 Actinomadura sediminis | reverse complement strand
AGCGCGTACAGCGGCGCGACGTCGGCGGGACGGGCGGGCGCCGCGGCCACCAGCAGCGGCCCGGCGGGCGGCGGGTCCGGCAGCCGGGCGACGAGGGCGGCGAAGCGGCCGTCGACGAGTCCGCACAGCCCCGGCCCGGCCGAGGTGAGGCGGGCCTCCAGCCGGGCCGCGACCGCCGGGTCGCTGACGTCGGAGACGACGCAGTGGTAGGCGGCGCGGGCGTCCAGCGGGGCGGGCACCGCGACCGGCTCGCCGTGCAGAAGCTGCCGGAGCGTCTGCAGCGTGCTCTCCCGGGCGGTGCGGGCCGTCTCCAGCTCGGCCACCCGGTGCGCGTGGACCATGCGGTGGACGAGCGCGGTGGTGATCTCGTCGATGCGGCTGACCCCGTCGAGGAGCTGCGCGTCGGGGACGCCGAGGCGGCGGCCGTCGGCGATGAGCGTCCGGACGAGATGGGCGCGGCCCGCCTGGAAGCCGTCCAGGAACGCCGCGACCGGCACCCCCTGGCGGGCGCGGTCGGCGCCGAGCCGCTCGGCCGCCGCGAGCACCTCCGGCCCGGGCCCGCCCTCCTCGAGCGCGGCGAGCACGCCCCGGACCAGCGCGGCGGTGTGCCGCCGGGTCTCCTCTTCCGGCAGCGCCGCGACGAGGTCCGAGCGGGTGCGGGCGGCGCGCACCGTCGCGTCCAGCACCGCCGGGTCCTCGCTGCGCTCGACCAGCAGCCGCAGGAACCGGTCGTCCTCTCGTGGCTCCATGCCGCCATTGTGCGGCCCCGTTGTCCCCGGCGGACAACCGGGCGCGGCGGGCTTGGGCGGCCCGGATCTAGCCGGGCGGCCGCCAAGTGGTGTTCGGTGGAGTCAGCCGAATCCCGAGGAGCGACCGATGGCCGAGGACGAAGAGTTCCTGGAGAAGCTGCCCACCGACCTGATCTTCCGGCTGCCGCCGAACTTCGACGACGTCGAGGACGAGCGCCGGCACCGCAAGGAGCGGCTGGCGGCCGCGCTGCGGATCTTCGGCAAGTTCGGCTTCGAGGAGGGCGTCGCCGGGCACATCACCGCCCGCGACCCCGAGCGCACCGACCACTTCTGGGTGAACCCGTTCGGGATGTCGTTCAAGCACATCAAGGTCAGCGACCTGATCCTGGTGAACCACGAGGGCAAGGTCGTCGAGGGCCGCTACCCGGTGAACGAGGCGGCGTTCGCGATCCACTCGCAGGTGCACCAGGCCCGTCCGGACGTCGTCGCCGCCGCGCACAGCCACTCGACGTACGGGCGGGCGATGTCGGCGCTCGGCCGGAAGCTGGAGCCGATCACGCAGGACGTGTGCGCGTTCTACCAGGACCACGGCCTGTTCGACGACTACACCGGCGTCGTCACCGACCTGGAGGAGGGCAAGCGGATCGCCGCGGCCCTCGGCGGCCACAAGGCCGTCATCCTGCGCAACCACGGCCTGCTGACGGTCGGCGACACCGTGGACGCCGCCGCCTGGTGGTTCATCACCATGGAGCGGTCCTGCCAGGTGCAGCTGCTCGCGCAGGCCGCGGGCCCGGTCGTCCCGATCGAGCACGACAACGCCGTCCTCACCCACGGGCAGATCGGCAACGACCTGGTCGGCTGGATCAACTACCAGCCGCTGTACGACCAGATCACCCGCGAGCAGCCCGACCTGTTCGACTGACGGCGCCGCGCCACAGGCCCCCGGCGGCCGGCGCGGAGCCCCGCGCCGCCGCCCGGGCCGCGTGCGATCCGCGGGCCCGCTCCCGTGCGCCGCAGGCCGGGGCCCACCCCGCCGCCCGAGGGGCGGGGCGGCATCGGCCATGATCGGGGCATGGACCTGCGTGTTGCCTTGATCGGATACGGCACCGGGGGCGCGGTCTTCCACGCCCCGCTCATCTCGTCCGTCCCCGGGATGCGGCTGGCGGCGGTCGTGACCGGGGACCCCGAGCGACGGAAGGCCGTCGAGGAGCGGTACCCGGACGCGCGGGTCCTCGACCACGCCGACCGGCTGTGGGAGGTGTCGGGCGCCTACGACCTGGTGGTGGTCGCGGCGCCGAACCGCTACCACGTCGCCCTCGCCCGGACGGCGCTGACCTCGGGGGTGCCGGTCGTCGTGGACAAGCCGGCCGCCGCGACCGCCGCCGACGCCCGCTCGCTCGCCGCGCTCAGCGCCGTCCGGGGCCTGCCGGTGATCCCGTTCCACAACCGCCGCTGGGACGGCGACTTCCTGACCGCGCAGCGCCTCGTCGGCTCCGGGACGCTCGGCGACGTGCTGCGCTTCGAGTCCCGGTTCGAGCGGTGGCGGCCGACGATCAAGCCCGGGTGGAAGGAGAGCGCCGATCCCCGGGACGCGGGCGGCATCCTGTACGACCTGGGCTCGCACCTGATCGACCAGGCGATCGCGCTGTTCGGCCGTCCGGTCCGGGTGTACGCCGAGGTCGACACCCGGCGGCGCGGCGCGAACGCGCCCGACGACGTGTTCGTCGCCCTCGAGCACCACGGCGGCACCCGCTCCCACCTGTGGGCGAGCGCGACGGCCGCGCAGCTCGGCCCCCGGTTCCGGGTCCTCGGGTCCCGCGCCGCCTACACCGTCCACGGCATGGACGTGCAGGAGGACGCGCTCCGCGCCGGGCTCGTCCCGAACGACCCGGGCTACGGCATCGCGCCGCCCGAGGCCCACGGTCTCGTCGGCGTCCCCGGCGACGAGCGGCCCGAACCGACCGCGCCGGGCGCGTACCACGACTTCTACGCCGCCGTGGCGCGCACGCTGCGGGACGGCGCTCCCCCGCCCGTCGACCTCGCCGACGCGATCACCGGCCTGGAGGTCATCGAGGCCGCGCTGCTCTCCGCCCGCGACCACACGGCGGTGCCCCTGGACTGACCCCGCGCACGCGTCCGGAGCGTCACCGCCGCGGGCATCACCCGGCAGATTCGCACCCCGCCCAAGGGAACCCGCCCAAGGGAACCCGCCCAAGAGAACCCGTCCAAGGGAAACGGACCGCACTCGGACCTCGGCGGCGAAGGCGAACGCGTCGTCGTCTCGTCTCCCCGTTAAGGGGCGGGCGGTGAGGGTAGTCATCTTCCCGTTCCATCGCTGCTCAGCAGGTGAAGGAGGCGGCGCATGCCCGGCGGGGGCCTTTCGAGCAGTGCTTTGATGCGCTGGACGGGCACCGGAAAGATCGTTTCCTTTTACCGGTATTTCCTCCTGAATCTTCCGCGGACGACGACCGCATCGGGTGTCGCGCTCGTCCTCGGGGTCGGTGCCGTCCACCTTTACCTGCTGGTCACCGACCAGGCACTGGGGGGCGGGTTCGACGCGCCGGCCTACCTGCGCGCCTATTGCGCGGCCCTGCTCGGCGCCGCGGTCCTGTCCGCGGTGGGCATGGTGGCCGCACCGAAAGCGGGGTGGGCCCTCGGCAGCCTGGTGGCCGTGGCCGCCATCGCGGTGTACGTGTCCAGCCGCGTCTGGGGACTGCCTGACCTGCCGGCCTTGGAGGGCCACTGGGGCTATGCCCTGGGCACGTTCACGCTTCTTCTGGCCGGGGCATTGCTCGGCTTGCATTTCACCGTGTCGACGGGTCTGAACGTCGCCTGGCCGCAGCGGCGGAATTGGCATGACTGACGGCGTCCTGCGGGAGCACGGCCCCCTTCGTCGGCCGACGCCTCGCGCGTTGCCTCACCGGCACGGCGCGAGGAGGTGGCCGACCGGCGGGCGCCCGCGGCACGGCACCGGCATCGCGGCGACGCGGCCGGCCGGAACCGGAGGCTGGTGACGTTGGAACTCGATTTTCCGGCATGGCTGCGCGTGGCGCACTGGGTCAACGTCCTGTTCGTGACCCTCCTGATCCGCAGCGGCATCGAGATCATCGCCACCCATCCGAAGTTCTACGGCAACGACCGAAGCGAGCCCGGCACCGAATGGGCCCGGTTCACGCGCAAGTCGATGCCCGAGGACAAGCTCTACGACACGCTGGACGAGGAAGAGTCGTACTCTTCGATCATCTCGCTCCCCGGCCGCAAGAAGCTCGGCATGGGGCGGCATTGGCACTTCTTCAGCGTCCTCGGGTGGGTTCTGACGGGGGCGGCCTATTTCGTCCTGTTGTTCGCCACCGGCCAGTGGCACCGTTACATCCCCTACTCCTGGTCGATCTTCCCGACCGCCTGGAGCGACCTGCTCACCTACCTCGGTTTCGACCTGCCGCCGCTGCTGCCCGGCCAGCCGTTCGACGCGATCCAGAAGCTCTCCTACGCCTTCGTGCTGTTCATCCTGGCGCCCTTCCAGATCCTGACCGGGCTCGCGCAGTCCCCGGCGATCGAGGCGCGCTTCCCGTGGTACCTGCGCCTGTGGGGCGGCCGCCAGCGGGCGCGCAACCTGCATCTGCTCGGGCTGCTGGCCTTCCTCGGCTTCACCGCCGTCCACATCATGATGATCGCGGTCTGGGGCTGGGGGCACCTGAACGCCCTGATGATCTTCGGCGAGGTCCGCGACCGCACGTCGGCGCTCGCGCTGTCGCTGGTCATCATCGCCGTGATCGTCGCGATCCACTGGGCGGCGACGGTGGTCAGCCTCGAACGTCCCCGGCTGGTGCAGCGCACGCTTGGCGCCGTGGTGATGAGCGTCCGCAAGGTGCTGCTGCGGCCGATGGTCTCCCGCCAGGACTACTCCGGAGTCGAACCCTCCGGCCGGCACCGGGTGAACGGCAAACCGCCCGACAGCGACGCCTACAAGGTGCTGGCGGTGCACGGCTTCACCGACTGGCGGCTCCAGGTGGGCGGCCTGGTCGACAACCCGATGACCCTCACGCTGGCCGACCTGCGCGCCCTGCCCCGGCAGACGCAGCGGGTTCTGCACAACTGCGTCCAAGGCTGGACGAGCATCGGAGAGTGGTCCGGCCTGCCGATGCGAGAACTGGTGGACCTGGCCGCCCCCCTGCCGCAGGCCCGCTATGTGTGCTTCCTGACCATGCAGGATGCCGGCCGTGACGAGCCCAGCGCCCAGGGCGCCGGCCAGTTCTACGAGGTGATCGACCTCGAGGTGGCGCGCCAGTCGCACACCCTGCTCGCCTACGAGATGAACGGCGGGCCGCTGCCCATCGAGCACGGCGCCCCGCTGCGTCTGCGGATCGAGAACCAGGTCGGGTTCAAGATGGCCAAATGGATCACGCACATCGAGTTCGTCTCCGACTACTCCGGCATCGGCGAGGGAATGGGCGGCTGGCGGGAGGACAACGTCTTCTACGACAAGAACGTGGGGATCTGATGGCCGGAGGGCAGGCCCGTCCCGAACTCACCGCCCTGACCGGCGAGCAGCGGGACCGCGTCGCCAAGCACCTGCGGCGGCACCGGACCCGGTGCGCGGGCTGCGGGTCGACTGATTTCGATATCGGCGACGCCCTCTACCTCGGTTTCCTGTTCCGCAGTGAGCGGCAGGACGCGTATCTGGTCGGGCTCACGTGCGCCGCCCCCGCCTGCCCCGCTCCCCGCACCGGCGTCCGCTTGCGGAAGACCGACCTGTTCCGGCCGGGAGAGGAAACGGCCGACGGCGAGGACCCCCGAGAGGCCGGCACGACGCCGTGAGCGCTCAGTCGTCCGGCGGCACGACCCGCGGGCGGGCGAGTCCCAGCTCTTCGATGAGCGGCAGGACCTCGGACAGCCGGGACCGCAGCCCGGCGTACCGCTCCCGCTCGTCGACGCTCAGGCCGCCGCTGCGGTGATAGTGCTCCAGCCGCTCCAGCCGGCCCGCAAGGAACGTGCCCCAGCGGACACCGAAATCGTAGATCCGAGCACCGTCCGGCCGGTCGCCGGCCAGCTCGCGCAGCGCCCGCACCTGTTCCTCGAGCAACTCGAGGTCCTCGCTCGCCCCCGGCTCGCCCATCCTCGTCCGCCCCCCTCACAGCTCGGGCTTGCCGATGCTCAACACGTGCGGGTGCCCGGACAGCGTCAGATAGACGCGCTCGTCGCCGACGGCGAGTCCGGACAGCCGCGCGGTCCGCAGCGAACCCGGCAGGCCGGCCCGGAAACCGATGGTGGCCACCGGTTCGAGCCGCTCGTCCTCGTAGCCCGTGAAGGTGTCCGTCTCGAACACCACCAGCCTCGTCGTGGTCGCCGCGTACACCCGCGCGTCGTCCGTGCCGACGTGTTCGGCGGGGGCGCCGAGCCGCGCCCGCGCCAGCACCTCCAGCTTCTCGCCGCCCGGCCTCTCCCCGACGGCGAGCAGCCGATCGGTGCCCTTCTCGGCCACATAACTGCGGGCGACGTCGATCTGGTCCAGGGCGCTGCTGTGGACCGGCACGTCGATCCGGTCCTGCAACTCGACCGACCCGGGCTCGCCCCTGTAGCCGGCGATGCCGCGGGGACCCGAGAGGTCGAATTCGAGCGCTCTTCCCCGCATGGGGCCGGCCAGCTCCGCGTGCGGGCCCGCATGCACAGGTACCGTCCCGAGCGTCCGCAGCCCGCGCAACCGGACGGCGGTCACCGTCGCCCCGTCCCTCGACAGGGCCAGCAACGCCCGGGACCCGCCATCGATGTCCACCGAGGACGGGGCCGGTCCGGCGGCGAAGGCGCCGGCGGGGCGCAGGTCCCCCCGGCCGAGCATGAGGATCCGGCCACGCGCGGGCTGCGGCACGTACACCGCGTCCCGGACCGTGCGGTCCACCACGATGTTCTCGCCGATCTCCAGGGGCGGGGACAGGGTCGTTCGCGGTCGCCCGCCCACGTCGATCCGGGCGACCCGGCCGCCGTCCTCGAGCGGCGCGAACAGGGCCCCGTCCGACCAGACGGGGTCGCGCACCGCGGCCGCGACCGGCAGCACCGCCACCTCGTCCTTCCCGCCCGGTTCGGAGCCGCCCGCACAGGCGGTGATCGCGGCCAGGGCGGTGAGCGCCACCGCAGGGACGGCGAACCGGCGCGCCGGCACGAACCCCATCGACCCCCCACTGCCGCCCGGCGGCACGGCACCAGCCGTACCCGCCGCAGACCCACGACGTTCTGCAGCCGACCGGATACCCGGCTCCGGCGAGTGCAAACGGCACGAAACCGGCTGCGGGCGGCTTCAGGTCCGCACGTGCCGATGCGTACCCGCCGATGCGCACGGGACGGTCGTGGCGGTGCGGCCGCATCGTGGATGGCGCCCGCGGATCGATGCCGCCGTGAAAGTCCGACGCTCGGTGAGCGGCGCGAGGCGCTTCCCGAATGTGACCGCCGGTTCTTTCGGCGCCGCTTACCTCCGCGGCCCCCGGGTATCCACACGTCCGTTCGTCCTCACGGCGCCGGAGAGGAACGAGGTGACTCATGCGGAAATCGTCCGCGGGCGTTGAAACGGCCGAGGGGATGCTCTCGCCGCGTGCGTCGACCGGGAACGTCAACGGCCGCTGTCAGCGGGACCAACGAGATATCCGGCTCACGGCCCACGCGGCGCCGGGGCCGTCGGCCACGTGGACGTGAAACCGTGCTGCCGGCCGGGGACCCCCGGTGACCGGGAGTGCGGCCGGGGCGGCCGGCCGGGATCGCGGCGTGGTCTGTGTCCGGCACGGCGGACGAACGTGCCCGCGCACGGGGTCTGGACGGGTGCGACCGCGCAGGCCGGTGAACCGGGCCCGCTCCCGCAGGAATCGGACGCCGACGACGAGGCGCAGCGGGGCGATCTCCCCCGGGCGCCGTCCCGCCTCGTCCTGCTCGCGGCCGCGTACCGGGGCGATGCCGAGGCGGGCGGAACCGTGCACATCGAGCGAAAGGGCGAGGAGACCACAGATGACGCGTGAAGCACAGCGGAAGGTCGCGGTCGTGACGGGCGGTACGGCCGGTGTCGGGCGGGCCGCCGTCCGCGAGCTCGCCGGGCGCGGGTACGACGTCGCGGTCCTGGCCCGCGGCGAGGCCGGGCTGGAGGGAGCGGCGGCGGACGTGCGCGCGGCGGGCGGACGTGCGCTGCCGCTGACGACCGACGTCGCCGACGAGGAGGCCGTCCGGCGGGCCGCCGACCGGACGGAGGCGGAACTCGGGCCCATCGACGTCTGGGTCAACGCGGCGTTCTGCGGATCGCTGGCCTTCTCCTGGGACACCGGCATGGACGAATGGCGGCGGATCAACGACGTCACCTACTTCGGGCAGGTCCACGGGACGCTCGCCGCGCTGGAGCGGATGCGGCCCCGGGACCGCGGCGTGATCGTCAACGTGGGCTCGGCGATGGCCTACCGCTCGATCCCGCTGCAGGCGCCGTACTGCGCCGCCAAGCACGCCGTGAAGGGGTTCACCGAATCGGTGATGACCGAGCTCGCCCACGACAAGAGCAAGGTGAAGCTGTGCATGGTGCAGCTTCCCGGGCTGAACACACCGCAGTTCAACTGGAACCTGAACAAGCTCGACCGCCATCCGATGCCGGTGCCGCCGATCTTCCAGCCCGAACTCGCCGGCCGCGCCATCGCGCACCTGGCCGAGCATCCCCGCCGCAACATGTGGGTGGGCCTGTCCACCGCCTACACCATCCTCGGCGAACGCCTCGCCCCCAAGTTCATGGACCTGTACCTGGGCCGGTCGGGCGTCAAGTCGCAGCAGACCGGCGAGGACGCGCCGCGGCTGGGGCCGAACCTGTTCCGTCCGGGCGACGATGCCGAGGATCAGGGGGCCCACGGCCCGTTCGACGACCAGGCGCACGCGCGGGACCCGCTGCTGGAGCTGTCGATCAGGCGTTCCGCCGCGCTCGGGATCGCCGGGGCGGCCGCCGTGCTCGGCGGAGCGGCCGTCGCGGTGCTGAGCCGCCGCTGACCACCGCGCCCGCGGCGGGCAGGGAACACTCATGGAAAGAAAGAGATGACGGATCCGTTCGGTGACTGGCTCGTCGGGGATTGGACCCGTCTGGGCGCCGTGGCGGGCAAGGCGGCGCTGATGTACGCCGCCGCGCTCCTCGCGCTGCGCGTGGGCGAGCGGCGCATGCTCGCCCAGTGGACGACCACCGACTTCGTGGCGGCCGTGGCGATCGGCGCCATCATCGGCCGCACCGCGGTCGCCTCCCGGCAGTCCTTCGTCGTCGGGGCCGTCGCCATCGCCACGCTGGTCGCCGTGCACCGCGCCGCGAGCGTCCTCCGGTTCCACCGTTGGGGACGCAAGCTGTCGGACCATCCCGTCCGGGTGCTCGTCACGCACGGGCGGATCTCCGGGCGGCAGCTTCGTGTCTGCGGCCTGACCGAGAGCGACCTGTACGCGCAGCTACGCCGTCGGGGGGTCTTCGTTCGACCTGTCGGACGTCCGCTACGTCCTCTACGAGAGCGGCGGGGCGCTGACGGTCGTCATCGGGGACGACCGGGACGCGCCCGTGCCGACGCTGGTGAGCGCCGGTCTGCGCGAGTCGGTCGGCTCGTCGCGCGACGCCGGGGAGCGGCCGCCGAGCGGCGATCGTCCGTAGGCGCGCGTCGGCCGCGGGACCCGCGGCCGGCACCGCTTCCACGGCGCGGACGCTCTTGTCACCCCGAAGAAGTGTGACTCCCGATCGCTGGGTAGCAGTGACGTGACCGGTGATCGCCGGGGCCGGTCCGCGCCCGCACGGCTGTATTGGAGGCCGCCTGCTCATGACCGATGACGCACGCTCGGGCACGCTGACCACCCAGATCCCCGCGCGCATGGACCGACTGCCGTGGTCGCGGTTCCACTGGATGATCGTCGTCGGGCTCGGGACGGTGTGGATCCTCGACGGGCTCGAGGTGACCATCGTCGGGTCCGTCGCCGCGCGGCTGACCGAACAGGGCAGCGGCGTCGACATGTCCGCGGCCGACATCGGGTACGCGGCGGCGATCTACGTCGCCGGAGCCTGTACCGGTGCGCTGCTGTTCGGGCAGCTCACCGACCGGTTCGGCCGCAAGAAGCTGTTCATCGTCACGCTGGCCGTCTACGTCGCCGCGACGGTGGCGACCGCGTTCGCGTTCGCCCCCTGGTACTTCTTCGTGTGCCGGTTCGTCACCGGGATGGGCATCGGCGGCGAGTACGCGGCGATCAACTCGGCGATCGACGAGCTGATCCCCGCCCGCGCACGCGGCCGGGTGGACATCATCATCAACGGCAGCTACTGGGCGGGGGCCGCGCTCGGCGCCCTGGCCGCCGTGTTCTTCCTGAACACGGCGATCTTCCCGCTGGACATGGGGTGGCGGCTGGCGTTCGGCGTGGGCGGACTCCTCGGCCTCGTCATCATGTTCGTCCGTCGGCACGTCCCGGAGAGCCCGCGCTGGCTGTTCATCCACGGGCGTGAGGACGAGGCCGAGCGGATCGTCGACGGGATCGAGCGCGAGGTCCGCGAGGACACCGGGCAGGATCTGGAGGAACCGGACCAGAGCATCACGGTCCGGCAGCGCAAGGTCATCCCGTTCCGGCAGATCGCCGCGGTCGCCTTCAAGATCTACCCGCGGCGGGCGGTCCTCGGGCTGGCGCTGTTCGTGGGGCAGGCGTTCCTGTACAACGCGGTGACGTTCGACCTCGGCACGATCCTGAGCAAGGTCTTCGACGTGGCGTCCGGGACGGTGCCGTACTTCTTCGCCATGTTCGCGCTGGGCAACTTCCTCGGCCCGCTCCTGCTCGGACGGCTGTTCGACACGGTGGGCCGCAAGCCGATGATCTGCGGAACCTATCTGGTGTCGTCGGCGCTCACCGTCCTGCTCGGCGTCCTGCTGGCCGCCGGCGGGCTGACGACGTGGACGTTCATGGCACTGATCGGTGTGACGTTCTTCTTCGCCTCGGCGGGCGCCAGCTCCGCCTACCTGACGGTCAGCGAGATCTTCCCCATGGAGACCCGGGCGCTGGCCATCGCGTTCTTCTACGCGATCGGCACGGCCACCGGGGGCATCACGGGCCCGCTCGTCTTCGGCCGGCTGATCGACACCGGCGAGGCGAACCTGATCGCGATCGGCTTCTTCGTCGGCGCGGGGATCATGGCCCTGGGCGGTCTCGCCGAGCTGTTCTTCGGCGTCCGCGCGGAACGGACCTCGCTGGAGAACATCGCCAAGCCGCTCACCGTGGAGGAGGCGGAAGAGGACGAGGGGTCCCCATCGGGCGAACCCGCGGCCGGGGCCGGGGAAACGCGGCCGGAACGCCGCGCCGCCCTGCAGGCCCGGCGCGACGCCGAGGAGCAGCGGGCGCGCGCGGCCGAGCACCGCGCCGCCGCCCACGAGCTGAAGCCGCGCTCGGACGCCGGGGATCGGGAGGCCGCGGAGCGGCGGCGGGTGGAGGAGGTGCTCGCGCAGGCCGCCGAGTGGGACGCCGAACGCCTGCTGGAGGAGGCCGCCGCGCACGACGAGCGGGCCGCGGCCGAGGACGCCGGCACCGAGGCCGGACGCCGCGGCGCCCTGGACCGGGCCGCGGCCGCGGACGAGCGGGCCCGGGCGCTGCACCAGCGGACGGAGACGCTGACCGCCGCCGACCGGGAAGGCGCGAGGACCCACGCGGACCTGGCCGAGGCCGCGGCCCAGCGGGCGCGGTCCCGCGAACAGAGCGCGATGGCCGCACAGGCCCGCGACCGGGCGGCGGAACTGGAGGGGCCCGAAGCGGACATCGCCCGGGGCCAGGCCGAGATGTACGGCGAATGGGAGAAGATGCACGCGGAGCTGGCACGCGCGCACGTGGCGCGCGCCGGAGGCGACGAGGACACGGCCTCCCGGCACGGCGGGCGGGCCGAGGTCCATCGGCTGCGCGCCGAGGCCGCGGCCGACCGCATGGAGGCGGCGCAGCACCGCTCCGCGGCGGCGTCCCTCGCGGCGGAGACGGGCACGGCCGAGGACGCGCGGCGCGAGCGCGAGTCGGCCGCGGAGCGACGGCGCGCCGCCCGTGAGCGCGAGCGGCGCATCCGCGAACGCGTCCTCCGCCGTGAGCAGCGGCGGCCGACGGGGCTGCGGCGGTTGCTCCCCGGCCCGGGCGAGACCTTCTACTCGCCGGGGATGCTGGGGACGGCGAGCCGGTGGTCGTCGGACGGGGAGACCGCCCTGGACCGCGAGGTCACCGCCATCGCGCGCGCCCTCGGCGAGCACGGACCGATGGACCGCCGTCGGCTCGCCGAGCTGGTCGGCGCGCGTTACTGGGGACCGGGCCGGTTCCGCGCCGCGCTCCGCGAGGCCGTCCACGAGGGCCTGGCCCGGCCACAGCCGCGTAACCGGTTCGCGCCCTCGCCCGACCATGCCGACACGAACACGGACGTCGACCGATGATCCGATGCCGGTTCCTCGGCCACGACTACCGCTTCTCCGCCGAAGGGAAGACGATGCGCTGGCGGTGCGCACGGCAGTGCGGAGCCGGCGGCGCCAAGGACTACCCCACCGCGTCCGACGCGCGACGTTACGCCCGCGCCTTCGACCGGAAGGACAAGGAGGACATGGGACGGCGCGCGCCGCTCGTCGGCCTGTTCCCCCTGCGCCTGTTCCGTGCGTTGCGCGGCCGGCGGGACGTCGGGTCGGGCCCGGCACCGGGGAACCGGACGCGTCCACCCGGCTGAACGGGCCGTCACCGGGGCGTCCGCGGCATCGGCGCGGCGGTCGCCGTGCCGCCGCCCCGACCCGCAGCGCAGAAGGACGGAGGCGCCGCTCAAGGTTCGTGAGGGCGCGTCTTGCGCCCGTCCCTCTGCCAGGCCACCATGGCCGCTCCGGCGCATACACCGCCCAGAACGTCCATCGCCAGATCGGCCACCGTGTCGCCATAACCGACGATCATCCGAGCCCCCAGACGGACCGCGCTCCACTCGTAGACCTCCCACAGCACGCCGCTCAACGCGGCCAGCATCGCGACGATGAGCGTGATCGCCACGAGCGGGCGCGCGAGCGCGGGATCCCGCAAGGGGGGCAGGCAGCCCAACTTGGCGAGGCCCGAGTAGAGGACCGCGGCGACCGAACCGCCCGTCACCGCATGGACGACCCAGTCGCTCCAGGCGTACTGGGCGTACCATCCGGCCACGGACGCCCAAGTGGCGAGGGTGAGCGCGACGCCGAAGGCCAGATCGAACGGCCCCGGGATCCCGCTCTGCCGGGCGGCCACCAGAACCAGGAACATCAGGCCGAACCGAACGGCCGCCTCGGCGGGCTGGGCCAGGGGCGCCAGGACTGCGCTGCCCAGCACCACCGCCCGCACGAGATCGGCCAGCGATCCGGCGGCCTCCGCGTACTTTCCGGTACCGCTCATGTCGTGAGCGGCTTCCCGAGAGAGGACCGCCGAACCGGGTCGGCCGCTTCTTTCCGGACGACCTCCTCCGGCGACGTCGGCCCCGCGCCGCGACGGCGTCGCGGCGGTCCGGGCGCGGAGCCTCGCATCGTTTGCCCGGACACCGGTGGGGTAGGCGCGCACACCGGCGCCGTGGTGACGCGGCGCGCCGCGTCCGCCGTCCGACCTCGGGAAGCATGGAACCGGCGATGTTCGATCAGCTTCGGGAATTGAACGTTCCGAGATGGGAGGGGTTCGCGCTCCGGGCGTCGGCGGGACTGCTCGCCGTCCTAGGTGCGGCGGCGGGGTTCTTCCTGCTTCTGGGGGCCGTGGAGTACCGGTTCCGGCCGCTGATCGCGCTTGACCGGACGGTCGGGGACGCCTTGAACGACCTGGTGGCCGCCAACGGGCTCCTCGTGGGGGCGCTGCACCGCGTCACCGACCTCGGCGGCCGGGAGACGTCGACCTACGTCCTCGTGGTCGTCACCGCCTTCCTGCTGATCCGCAGACGGCCCCGGCCGGCGGTCTACGTCGTCGTCACCGCGATGGGCACGCTCGTCCTGAGTCCCGCCCTGAAGGTGCTCGTGGGGCGGTTGCGCCCGGTGGTCGACACACCGGTCGCCGATGCGCCCGGGATGAGCTTCCCGAGCGGACACGCGCTGTCCTCGACCGTCTGCTACGGGGTGCTGCTGCTGGTCTTCCTGCCGACCGTCCGCCGCGGGTGGAGACCCGCCCTCATCGCGACCGTGGCCGCGCTGGTTCTGCTCATCGGATTCACGCGCGTGGCGCTGGGCGTCCACTTTCTCAGCGACGTGGTCGCCGGGTGGCTGCTCGGCGTCCTCTGGCTCGGCGTCACGGCGGTGGCCTTCCGTCGCTGGCTGCGAGACGGCGGGACGTCCCCTCCCCCGATCGCCGAAGGACTCGAACCCGGCGCCGGACGGGCGCTGCGCGGAGCCCCGGAGGCCCGTGAGCGCACCGAGCATCTCCTGCGCGGAATCTCGGAGCTGGCCGTGGGAGGGGTGCTGATCTTCGGCGTGCTGTTCGGTGCGGGCCTGCTCGTGACCGAGGTCCTGTCCACCGGGAGCGTCGTCGTCTCCGCCGACCGCGGCGTCGCGCAGTGGATGGCCCGGCACCGGGTGCCGCCGCTCACCGACGTCAGCCTGGTCGTCACCCGGGTCGGCGGGACGCGCTGGATCGTCACCGTTCTCGTCACCGTCTGCGTGCTCGTCCTGGCCCTGCTCCGGCGTTGGCGCCCGGTGCTCTTCCTGCTCGTGGTGGTGGGCGGCGAGACCCTGCTGTTCCTGGCGTCCTCGGCCGTCGTCTCCCGGGGCCGTCCCGCGGTGCCGCATGCCGGACCGGAACTGCCGCCGACCTCCAGCTTCCCGTCCGGCCACGTGGCCGCGACCGCCTGCCTGTACGGCGCGATCGCGCTGCTGGCGTGGCGATGCGCCCGCCGCCGGTGGCGCCTGCCCGCCCTCGCGGCGGCGATCGTTCTTCCCGTGGTCGTCGCCTTCACGCGCCTGTACGGGGGCGTGCACTACCTCACCGACGTCCTGGGCAGTCTCCTGCTCGCCTCGCTGTGGCTCGCGCTGTGCTGGTGGGTGATCCGGCCGACGGCGCCGCCGGCCGCCGAGGAGACGCCCGCGCCGGCCGGCGATTGACGAAGGACGCGCGCGACGCGGCGGCGGGTTCGGGTTTCGCCGCACCGAGGGCCCGGCCGCGCATCCGCCGGCGCTTCGCGGCCGGCCGGGCCGGCGCCCTCAGGTCCCTTCCATGCCCTTCAGCTCGTACAGCTCGGCACGATGCTCGCGCAGGACGGGAAGCCGTTCCCGGGCGAGCGCGATGACCTGGGGAGACGAGCCCCGCGCGATCTCCCGCTGCGTCGCCTCGATCGCTTCTTCGTGGCCCGCGATCATCGCGGTCATCCAGGCGAGGTTGAACAACCGCTCCTCGCGGTCCTTCAGCGCGTCCAGCTCCATCCGCTGCCGTGCGGACGGCGCGTGAGGCAGCTCCACGCCGAGTCCGGCGGCCGTGGCCTCCAGCTTCGCGTCGAGCCGGCGGTGATCGCGGACGAGCATCGCACCAGCCGCTCTGACCTGGGCGTCGGCGCTCCGGTGCCGGGCCAGCAGCCCGGCTTCGATCTCGGTGAGGTTCACCCGGTGGGCCTGCGCCATCCAGTCGGCGTCCTGCACCGAGACCCGGCCCGGGACGGACGAGGTCCCCGGCACGTCCCGGACGTCGGCGGGCTCCGTGCACGCCGCGGGCGCGACCATCAGCGCCGTGACGGCGAACGGGACGGCGAGCAGGCGGTTGCGCATCATGATCTCCGTATGGACGGCGTCACGGTTCCGGGCCGCGAACCCGCCGGTCGAAGGACTCGGACGTGCGGGCGGAGCGAAGCCCGCCCGATCGCGCCCTCGAAGGCCGGTCTCAGGGCCGCCGGCGTGATCGGGCCGCACCGGGTTCTCTGCCTCGGTTCCCGCACCGTGCCGGACTATGCGGGCAGGCCGCGAGCCGCATCAGCGTCTCCGGGTGCCGTGCGCGGCGACAAGGCCGTTGCCCAGCGCGAGGGCGGCCGGTCACGCCGGGCGCGGTGGCCCGCCGCCGACACACCCGGCACGACGCGGTGCGAAGGACGGCCGGACGCGCGACTCCGGGCCGGCGCCGTGAGCGGGCACGCTCACGGCGTTCCGCCCAGTTCGCTCGCGAGGGCGGCGATCGTCTCTCGCGGGTGGGTCGTTCCGGGGAAGTAGGCGCAGACCCGTTCGGCCACGTCGCCGAACCGGGCCTTGATCTCGGTGGCGCATTCCGCCGGCGTCCCGACGACCGCCAGGGTCCGCATCATCGTGTCGTCGATCAGCCCGATCATGGCCATGACGTCGCCGGTCTTCGACAGCGCGTTCAGCTCGGGTTGCAGGTCCCCCCACCCCTCGATCTCCAGGACCGGCCTGTACGCGGGGGTCGAGCCATAGAACGCGAGCAGCCCCTTCACCCCGAAGGCGGCGGCCTCGATCGCCTCCGGAGTGTCGCCCATCGCGACGATCGCCTGCGGGTACAGGTCGATCCGCTCGCGACCCGCCAGTTCCAGTCCCTCGGCCACCGCCGGAAGCGTGCGCTCGCGGAAATGCCGGCGGCTGTGGAACGGCATCACCAGCAGCCCGTCGGCGACCTCGGCCGCCGTCCGGGTCATCACCGGCCCCAGCGCGCCGAGGAGGACCGGCGGAACGCCGTAGGGGTTCGGTCCGGGACTGAACGTCGCGGGCATCAATGTGTGCTCGGTGAACTCGCCGCGGAAGTCCAGCGGGGTGCCGTCCTGCCAGGAGTTCAGGATCGCCTTCACCGCGAGCACCGCCTCGCGCATCCGGGCGGCCGGCCTGCTCCAGGTGGAGCCGTACCGCTTCTCGATGTGCGGCCTGATCTGCGAGCCCAATCCGAGCCGGAACCGGCCCTTGCTCAGCAATTGCAGGTCATAGGCCATGTTGGCCAGGTTCATCGGGCTGCGGGGGATCGCGATCGCGACGTTGGTCATCAGGTCGGTCGGCGGTACGTCCGACGAGCCGGCCGCGACGATCAGCGGCAGGAACACATCGTGCGGGCCCTCGAAGGCGAACAGGCCGTCCACCCCGGCCGCGATCAGCTCGCGGGCCCGCTGCGCCGCCTCGTCCGGTCGTCCGTCCAGTTGCACATCGAGCTTCACTGACCGATCTCCGTTCCGCGCAACGCGCCACGTGCCTTGATGAGGAGCAGGTCGCGCGGCGTTGCCACGTCGACGCCCGCCCAATACGTTCATTCGGCAATGATGTTCGCAATCGAACCGGATGCGAGGCCGGCTCGGCACCGAAAGCGGCCGACGCCGGGGCCGCGCCTCCATCGTCCTTGAGCGCGGTCGCCGCAGGCGGCGACGCCGACCGGGTCTACGCGCCCGGCGGCCGTCCGTGGGTCAAGGCTCATCGGCGCCGTGCTGCTCCTGCTGTCCTGCCCGATCGGCGCCGTCCTGCTGGTGCGCAACCTCCGCACCTGGCCGCGGACGCAGACCGCGTTGTAGACATCGGAGCCCGCCAGCGGGCACGCGCAAATGTAGCTACGCACAAGCGAGAATGTGCCTCTTGACACACAAAAACCTCAGTGCCAACCTACTTTCACTCCGGTGCCGCAGGTCACAGGGGCGAGCGGTGCGGTCGGACGGACGAGCACGAACACCGGGCCGGCCGTCCGGGAGCGGCCTGGCGCCGCCGCGGGCGCCCGCGCGGTGCCGCGCATCCGGAGGCCGGTGAACGAGCCCGGCCCGCCGCGGCCGCCCGTCACGGGGTGCAGTCAACGACGAATGAGGCTGGTGCCAGGTGTTCGAGAGACCGACACGACGTCACAAGTGGGCGCTCGCGGCCGCAGTGGGCGCCGCTGCGCTGATCGCATCAGCACTCCCCCAGGCGGCCGCAGGGCAGGCGCCGGAAGATCCACTCTCGCGCGCCCGGGTGCAGGTCGATTTCCGCGCCCGGGAAGGCCGGCTGCTGCACACCGAGCGGCTGAACAACTTCGCCAACCCTTCGGTCGTTCCCGAACGGCGCACCGACGACGCGGCGTTCCTCAGCGAGCAGGGCCTTCATGCCGACATCCACCGCGTCTGGATGGACGATGACGCCGACGAGGGCACCGCGCACGCGGATCTGTGCGTTGTCGAGACGAACACCTGCGACTTCTCGCCGGTCGCCGCCTACCTCCGCGACGCCGCCGCCATGGCCGATTCCCTGCTCGTGGTTCCGATGCCCACGACCCTCATCGGGCAGAGGCGTCCGCCCGCCGAAACCAAGGCGATCCTCAAGATGATCATCAAAGGTCTGAAGGAGCGCCACCCGAAGATCGAGTACATCGAGGCCTTCAACGAACCCGACATGCACTTCTACGGCGCCCAGGTCCGCAACGGGCGGGAGCCCGTCCTCCGCCCCGAGGAGCTCTACTCCTACTACGTGCCGGTCTACGAGGTGGTGAACGAGGTCAACCGGGAGCTCAAGCCGAGGGTCCCCCTCAAGGTCGGCGGACCGGCTCTGACGAGCCTCAACGACACGTGGATGAAAGCGTTCCTCGACGGGTACGCCAACGACCGGAATCCCGGAAAGCGCCTCGATTTCATCTCCTATCACGGCTATGGCGAATTCGATGAGAAATTTCAGAAGTATCACTTCTACAAGGGGAACCCGAGCGAGGTACGCACCCAACGCGCCCGGCTCGACAGGATGCTCGCCGACCGCGGCATCAAGACCAACATCCCCGCGTTCATCACCGAATCGGGGATATACCCGGGCCCCGCGTTCGACGATGCCGAGGGGACGACCGACTACGTCCGGCAGGCGGCCGGCATGGCTTCGCTCCACTACTGGTATTCGAAGCAGCCCGAGACCTATCCGTTCAACTGGGTGGTCCGCCACGGGTCCAATGCGGAGTCCCGCAAGGATCAGCTCGTGACACCGCGCCCGCAGCCGGGCATGCCCATCCCCGCGGACACCTTCACGCCCTACGGCAACATGATGCTGATGCAGTCCAAGATGAAGGCCACGCGAGTGAAGGCCGCCTCGGACGGCCTCGACGCGGGACAAGGCGTCTATGCGCTCGCTTCGATGGACAAAACGGGCGCCTCGCTCATGGTCTGGAATTACCAGCACATCAACCGCGAACGCTTCCGGGCGCGGATCGCCATGTCGCACCTGCCCGCGCGCCTCAGGCACGGCCCGGTTCACCAGCGCATGTACCGGGTCGACCAGACGACGAGCAACTACTTCGCCGATCCGGCCAAGGCCGAACTGCAACTGGTCGACGAGAGGACCGTCGACCTCGGTGAGCACCACACCGAGAGCATCGACCTCGAGCCCAACGCGATCTACCTGATCCTCCTGGAGCCCGCGTAACCCGTCCCCGGGCCCATGCAGCCCGACGAAGGCGGACCGGTGCGCTCCCCGCGTCATGGCCGCCCGGCCGTCCGCTCCGGGCCCGGAACGCTCAGGCGACCTCATTGATCAGCGAACCGGCGGCGGGCATGCGCGTGATCGTCGGCAGGACGGCACCCTCTGACGAGGCACTCCAAAAAGACGGTACCGTCTACTCGACGGAGTCACCATCCGGAGGGGCGCGATGGGTTACGGGATCATGCCGTACGCGGTCAGCGTGGAAGTGCTGAGTTCGCCGCACGAGTACACCGGCGACCCGGAAGACTTCCTCGCCTGGCTGCAGGAACTCTACTGCTCCGATGACGCGGAGGCCGGGCCGACGCCGCAGGTCATGAGGGAACTCTTCTACGCCGAGCCTTACACCGGCACCGAAGGCCGCGTCTACGGCCACGCCCTCGAGTCGCTCTGCAAGCGCTTCGGCGGCCTCCTCGGCAATGACCACTGGTACCCGTGCGGGGACCGCCATCTCGCCGCCGTCCGGGAGACCCTCAGCGGCCTCGGTGTGGACCTCGATCCGCGGGACCTGATCTGGTCAGGCCCGCCCGTGCCACTGCCGGAGATCGAAGACCGGCCCGTCATCGGCCACCTACGGCGCGACGAGATGGGGCCGATCGCGGCGGCGCTGGACGCCGCGGACCTCTCGGCGGTCACCGACCGATCCGTCGCCGGCGCCATCACCGAACTGCACGGCTGGCTGCGGCGCTGCCTGGAGGACGACGGCAGGTTCCCCTGCGACCTCGTCTGCTTCTATTACTGACCCACCGGGACAGGAGAGATATCGGCCAGGCCCTCCCCCGCCCCGGCGGCTCGGACGAAGCCGGACACGGACCCGCTCGGGCCGCGCGGCCCGCCACGCGGCCGACGTGCACATCAGCCGCGCCGCGGCGGCCATCGGCCGCCCGTAGACCCCCCAAGCGCGGCACACGGTGTTTGGGTACGCTGCCAAGCTATGCAAAAGGGACGTAAGCACCCGGTTCTCCGTTCCGGCCGCCGGCCGGCCTCGCTGGAGGAGGGCCAGGCGCCGCCGTCCCCACTGTCTGCGGCCGCCGGATGCACATGTCGTGCAGGGCAGCGGCTCCACCTCCCAGACCCCAGAGAGCAACTCGTATGAACGCACTTCCGCTGCTATTGATCGGCCTCGCGATGTTCGCGGGCGGATACCTCCTGTACTCGAAGTTCCTGGGCGATCGCGTCTACAAGCTCGACGCGTCCTTCGAGACGCCCGCGCACGAGCTGCAGGACGGCGTGGACTACGTCCCGACCAACAAGTTCGTGCTGTGGGGCCACCACTTCACCTCGGTCGCGGGCGCGGCTCCGATCGTCGGCCCCGCGATCGCCGTGATCTGGGGCTGGCTGCCCGCGTTCCTGTGGGTCACCCTCGGCACGGTCTTCTTCGCGGGCATGCACGACCTGGGCGCCCTGTGGGCCTCGGCGCGCAACAAGGGCCGCTCGATGGGCACGCTCTCGGGCCGCTACATCGGCCGCCGGGGCGCGAACCTCTTCCTCGTCGTGATCTTCCTGTTGCTCCTGATGGTGGTCGCGGCCTTCGCGGTGGTCATCAAGAACCTGCTGATCTCCACCCCCTCCGCGGTGATCCCCGCCTGGGGCGCGGTCGCGGTGGCGCTGCTGGTCGGCCAGGCCGTCTACCGCTACAAGATGAGTCTCGGCCTGGTCACCGTGCTCGGCGTCGCGGCGCTCTACGGCCTGATCGTCCTCGGTGACGCAGTCCCGGTGGAGCTGCCCGACCCGATCCTGGGCATGTCCCCGGCGACGTTCTGGATCATCGCACTCTTCGTCTACGCCGGCATCGCCTCCCTGCTGCCCGTGTGGGTGCTGCTCCAGCCGCGCGACTACATCAACGGCGTCCAGCTCTTCGTCGGGCTCGGCATCCTGTTCGTGGCCGTGCTGCTGAGCACCCCGACGATCGTCGCCCCCGCCTTCAACGACGCCGTGCCCGCGGGCACCCCGAGCCTCGTGCCGCTGCTCTTCGTCACCATCGCGTGCGGCGCGATCTCCGGCTTCCACGGCATGGTCTCCTCGGGCACCACCTCGAAGCAGCTCGACAAGGAGACCGACGCCCGCTTCGTCGGCTACTTCGGCGCGGTCGGCGAGGGCATGCTCGCGCTCGGCGCCATCATCGCCGCCGTCGCGGGCTACCGCACCCTGGCCGACTGGGAGGCCGTCTACAGCGCCTTCGGCGAGGGCGGCGTCGGGGCGTTCGTCGCGGGCGGCGGCGAGATCGTCAACAGCGGCCTGGGCCTGCCGGCCTCGCTGAGCTCGACGGTCCTGGCGACCATGGCGATCCTGTTCGCGGCCACCACCATGGACACCGGCGTGCGCCTGCTGCGCTTCGTCGTCCAGGAGGCCGGCGAGGTCGCCAAGGTGAAGATCAACAATGTCGTCGGCACCCTCATCGCGCTCGCCGCCGGCATGGGGCTCACCTTCAGCCAGGGCGCCGAGGGCGCCGGCGGCCTCCGCATCTGGCCGCTGTTCGGCACCAGCAACCAGCTCCTGGCCTCCCTGACCCTGTCCATCGTCGCGGTCATGCTGATCCGCAAGCGGCGCAACCCCGTGCCGGCGATCGTGCCCCTCGTGGTCGTGTTCGTGATGGCGTTCTGGGCCGCGCTCGTGCAGCTCGGCGACCTCTACGACGCCCGGGACTGGCTGCTGCTGACCATCGACGTCGTCATCATCGTCGCCGCCGTGTGGGTCGCCTTCGAGGCGGTCGTCGCGATGCGGCGGGCGTCCCGGGAGCCGCCGGAGGCCCCCGACGCCGATGTGACGGAGAAGGCCGGGCTGACGGGATGACATCCCGCTGGGCCTCGTTCCGTGCCGGGCTGGAGGAGTTCTACGCCGGCCCCTACCGGCGTACCTTCGCCCGCGCACGGCGCGAGGAGGACGACCTCTTCCGGATGGTCGTCCTCGCGGAGGCACTGGGCGTGCCCGACCCGGCGGCGTACTACACCGCCGAGCTGATGCCCGCCCTCTACGAGGACTTTCACGCCTGGCATCGCCGGATGGGCATGGACCGCTCGCCTCTGGAGCATGTCGGGTGCTGCTAGACCTCGTCGCCTCGCGCAGGGTCGTCTTCGTCGGCGGCAAGGGCGGGGTCGGCAAGACGTCCATCGCCGCGGCGCTCGCCCTGGGCCGTGCCCGGGCGGGCGCCCGCGCGCTGCTCGTTTCCACCGACCCCGCCCACAACCTCGGCCATCTCTGGGACCGCCCGGTGGGCGACGAGCCCGTGCGCCTCGCCGGCCCCGGGGATCTCGTCCCCAGGGCGGGGGCCGGGACGGCGGGGTACGTCGACGGGCTGGAGATCGACCCGGAGCGGACGGTCGAGCGGCACCTGTCCGCGGTCGCCGGGACGATGCGGCGGCTGCTCCCCGAGCGGATGCACGCACCCGCCGCCCGCCACCTGGAGCTGGCCCGGCAAGCGCCCGGCACCCACGAGTCCGCGGTCCTGGAACGGATCGCCGAGGCCGTGGAACTCGGGGAGGAGGCGTACGACCTCGTCGTCTTCGACACGGCCCCGTCCGGCCACACGCTTCGGCTGCTCGCGCTGCCCGAGCAGCTCACCTCCTGGACCGAGGCCCTGCTCGCCAACCGCGACCGGTCCGACCGGTTCGGCGCCGCACTCCGCGGTGTCGGCGGCGGCGAGGAGACCGACCGCGACGCCGAGCTGCGCCGGATCCTCGTACGCCGGCGCGACCGCTTCTCCCTGCTGCGCGACGTGGTGACGGACCCGGCGCGGACCGGTTTCGTGATCGTGCTGACCGCCGAGCGTCTCCCGATCGCCGAGACCATGGAGGTGCACGAGAAGCTCACCGGCCTCGGCGTGGACGTGGCCGCGCTCGTCGCCAACCGCCGTTCCCCGGCCGATGCCGGGGAACTGCTCGCCCAGCGCCGGAAGCGGGAGGACGAGCACCTCGCCCGGCTGCGGGAGCGGGTCCCGGACGTACCGCTGCTCGACGTGCCGTTGCTGCCGGGGGATCTGGCGGGCACAGAGGCGCTGGCCGCGCTGGCCGACCGGCTCGGCCCCTCCCCTTCCTGAGTTCGCGGGCGATGTCCGCCTACCCGCCGGCCTGGTGGCGTGCGCCTAACCGGAGGTGCCGAATGCGCGGACGGTGTTGAGGAGGTTGGACCCGTCCCCGAGGAACTCGACACCGTCGGCGGTGACCCAATTGCGCCCGCTGTAGAAGATCGGCGCGTACCAGGCGTTCTCCACCAAGAACGCGTTGATCCGCTTGTACAGGGCGGCCGCCTGCGCGGGGTCGCCCGCGGCGTTCGCCCGGTCCAGCATCCGCGTGAGTTCGGGGTCCCGAGTGCCGAACACGTTGCGCGGGCCTTCCGGGTCCACCGAGTTCTTCACCTCGATCGAAGCGGCGTTGAGCCCCTCGACCTGGAGGAGCATGCCGTACTTCTGTGAGGTGACCGACGATGCGCTGTTCTGCGGGGGCGTCGGTTCCCATGTCACCTCGATGCCGATCTCCGCCAGCGACTGGGTGACCGTCGGCTCGAACGGCTTGGTGAAGAACAGGCTCGGCATGCGCACGGCGAACCCGTCCGGATACCCGGCCTCCGCGAGCAGCTTCTTCGCGGCCGCCGGGTCATGGGCGTAGGTCTGCTCCAGCGCGGGGTCGTAGGCCTCGCCCTCGGGACCGAACACCTGCCGCGTCGGCTTGCCCGCTCCGCGCAGCAACTGCTCGACGATCTTCTCGCGGTCGAAGGCCATGTTGATCGCCTTGCGCACCCGCACGTCCGACAGCGGCTTCACCACTTTCCCGCCGCGGTCGGAGAGGCTCAGCATCCCCACCACGACCGCGTCGATGAACGTCACCTCGAATCCGCCGGACTTGAACTGGTCGACGTGCGCGGCTTCCACGCTGGCCGCGTTCAGCCGTCCGGACCGCAACGCGTTGACGATCGCCGTGCGGTCCTTCATCACCTGCAGCCTGACGGTCTCGAACGGGTACGCCTTCGCGTTCCAGTGGTCGTCCCGCTTCTTCAGGACGTACTCCGATGCGTTGACCGTCGACTCGTCCAGGACGTACGGGCCCGAACCGACCGGGTTCAGCGCCGTGCGCTCGGTGTCCAGCGTCTTCGGGTCCCCGATGACGCCGACCGCTCCCGCCAGCGAGCGCAGGAGCGCACCGTCCGGCTCCTTCAGGCGAAGGACGACCGTGCGCGCGTCCGGGGCGTCGACCGATTCGATCGAGGCCACCGTGAAGCTGTTCGGCCCGGGGGTCGACAGCGTCCGTTCCAGCGTGGCCTTCACCGCTGCGGCCGTCACGGGGGCTCCGCTGCTGAACGTCATGCCTTCCCGCAGCTTCAGGGTGAGCGTCGTGCGATCGTCGGAGTACGCCCAGCTCTCGGCGGCGTTCGGCTGCAGTTCGCCCTTGTTGTCGACGGAGAGGAGCGTGTCGTAGATCGAGCTCCAGACGTAGGCCTGCGTTCCGCTCAGGAGTTGCGCGGGGTCGAACGAGTTCGGCGTGTTCTGGACGGCCAAGGAGAGCGTCTCGGCGTCCGTCTGCGACTGCTCGGCCGAGGCACCGCATGACGCCGTCGCCAGCAACGCGGTCGCGGCCACCACCGCCGTGGGGAGCCGGAGTGGCAGCCGCCGTCCTGTGGATCGAATGAGCATCGCGCACGTTCCTTCGTCCTGGACGCACGGTTTCACCGCCGCGCCATCCCGCCGGGGTCTACCCGACATCAGACGTGCGGCCCGCCGGGAGCGGCAAGAGGTTGCCATGTGTTGCCGCCGCGCTCGCCGGCGACCGATTTCAGCCGTGCAGCAGCAGGTGGGCGTCCGCGCCCGTGACCTCGTGGACGTCCCGAGCGCCGCCGCCGAGCCGGGCCGGCCGGCCGAAGCGGCACCGACCGCCGTCCGGTCACGGCAACAGGTGGCAAGCAGTTGCCGGACGAATCCTCGGGCCGCTGTGATGAACCGACGATCAGCACGGCGCCCCCGCGTGCGGCCCTGCCAGTGGAGGTGGGCCCCTATGACGCAGTCTCCGAACGCTCCCGCCGTCCGCATGGCGATCGGAGCCGTGAGGCCATGCCCGAGAAGGGACTCTTAGCTTCCATGCAGCCAAATCATCACGACCGCGGTATTCGCTCGGTGCTCTCGACGGTCATGTTCGAACCGGATCAGATGCAACGGCTGCGTGAGGCGTTCGCTCCGGCGGAGTTCGTTCATGTCACGCCGTGGGACGACGCCGGCATCGCGCGTGCGCTCGAGCACGCGGACGTCGCCGTCATCGGGGGCGACCTCGACGAACGGTATCTCGCCGCGCCGCGCCTGGCGTGGGTGCACTGCGACCACTCCGGTCTCAACAGATCCGCGAGGCCCGAGCTCTTCGAGCGGGGGCTGATCGTCACCGGGTCCGCCGGCCGTTCCGCCCCCGCCCTGGCCCAACACGGATTCTATTTCGCGCTCGCGCTCAATTTCGACGCCCGGGGGCTGTTCGAAATGCAGGACGCGCACCTCTGGCGCTACATCGACGGCTACGAGAAGAAACTGGCGTTGTGGGGGAAGACGCTGGGCATCGTCGGTTTCGGCCACACGGCCCGGGAGATGGCGCGCCTCGGCAAGGCGTTCGGCATGCGCGTGATCGTGTACCGGCGCCGCCCCGCAGAAGAGGCCCCGGACGTGGACGTCAGGACGACGGAGACCTCATGGGGCCGCTCCTCGACGAGGCCGACGTCGTCATGATCGCCGCCCAGTTGACCGACTCGACCCGCCACCTCTTCTCGACCGGCGAGTTCGCGCGGATGAAGAGTGCCGCGTTCGTCGTCAACATGGCACGCGGTGAGATCATCGATCAGGACGCCCTCATCGAGGCCCTGCGGGCGGGAGAGATCGCGGGCGCCGGGCTCGACGTGGCCACGCCCGAGCCGCTCCCTCCGGAGTCCCCGCTCTGGGACCTCCCCAATGTCATGATCACGCCCCACGTGACCCCGGCCGTCCCGGACCGCACCCGGCGCTCGGTCGACATCATCGTCGAGAACATCGGGCGCTACCGCGCCGGCGAGCCCCTCCTGAATGCGCTGACCGAGCGCGACGTCTATACGCAGAACGTCCATACGCGGAAGCGGCGCGATTGAAACCACGGGGCACCGACACGACTCCACTCTCTCCCGACAGTCAGGACGTTCGATGTCAGCAGGTGACGTGACACATATCGGCCGCCGCGGTGCCCCGCCCTCGGGCGTCGTCCTGGACCGAGCCACCGGCCCGCACGGCGCCGCCGGCACGATGGTCCTGTTGAACTCGCTCGGCACCACCACCGCCCTATGGGACGACGTCGTGCCGTTCTTGACCGACTCGCTCGACGTGGCGCGATTCGATCAACGCGGTCACGGTAACGCCACGGACTCCGCGGCGCCTCAGGGGATCGACGAGCTCGTCGACGACGTGCTGCGTGTCGTCGACCGCCTCGACGCCGGACCGGTCCATCTCGCGGGGATCTCGATCGGCGGCATGATCGCGATTCGCGCCGCGCGCCGGGCGCCCGGCCGCGTCTCGTCCCTCGCCGTCATGTGCTGCGCGGCGGTGCTCGACCGGCGGAGCTGGATCGCGCGGGCGGGCCTCGTCCGGCGGCGGGGAATGGCGGCGATCGTCCCGCCCGTGCTGGATCGCTGGTTCGCGCCGGAGTTCCGGCGCGAACGGCCCGACGTCGTCCGCGCCTACGCCGACATGCTGGGCTCGACGGATCCGGAAGGGTACGCGATCGGCTGCGACGTGCTCGCCGACGCGGACGTACGCGACGGCCTGGGCCGGATCGACGCCCGCACGCTGGTTCTGGGCGGCGCGGAGGACCCGGCCACTCCCCCGCACGAGCAGCGCGCCATCGCGCGCGCGATGCGGCGGGCGCGGCTGGAGATCCTTCCGGGTGTCGCCCACCTCGCCCCTGCGGCGGCACCGGAGGAGGTCGCAGCGGCCCTGAAGGCGCACGCCCTGGACCGTCCGGGCGACGCGGCCCGTACATGACGACCGAATCACCAGAGGAGACGTGACATTGGCTTCATCGGTCTGGGCGTGATGGGACGGCCGATGGCCGCCAACCTCGCCGCGGCCGGTCACCGGCTCACCGTCTACCGCGACAGCGCGGCGGCCCGCGAGGCGCTCGGGGATCGGGCACGGTTCGCGGGGTCCGTGGCGGAAGTCGTGCGGAACAGCGAAGTCGTCGTCCTCATGCTCCCGGACACCCCCGACGTCGAAGCGGTGATGCGCGGCGAGGACGGCGTGCTCGCCGCGCTGCGGCCGGGCGCTCTCGTCATCGACATGAGCTCGATCTCGCCCTCCGCGGAGCGTGCGCTCGCCGGCGAGGTCGCCGCGGCCGGTGGCGGCTACCTGGACGCCCCGGTGTCCGGCGGGGAGGTCGGGGCACGCGAGGGGACACTGTCGATCATGGTCGGTGGCGACCGTGCGGCCGTCGACAGAGCCGCGCCGATCTTCGAGGTGCTCGGGGGGCGGGTCTCCCACGTCGGCGCGGCCGGCGCCGGCCAGGTGGCGAAGGTGGCGAACCAGATCGTGGTCGGCGTGACGATCGAGGCGGTCGCCGAGGCGCTGCGCCTGGCCGGGGCCGCGGGCGTGGACCCGGGCGCCGTCCGCGACGCCCTGCTGGGCGGGTTCGCGTCGTCGCGCGTGCTCGAGGTGCACGGGGAACGAATGATCAAGGGCGAGTTCGAGCCGGGGTTCCGCATCGCGCTCCACCGCAAGGATCTGGGGCTCGCCGTGGAGGCGTCGGCTCGGCTCGATGTGCCGCTGCCCGCCTCGGGGCTGGTGCACCAGCTGATGAACGCGGCGGTGGCCGCCGGTCTGGGCGATCACGACCACTCCGCTCTCGCACTGCTCCCGGACGGGCGGACGGGCTGACCCGTCCGCCCCGCCGGGGCGCTGGGGCGCTGGGGCGCACCCGTCGGCAAGACCGGACGGCGTTCCGGACGGCGCCGACCGCTCAGGGCGAGGCATCGTCACGCCACGGCCGACACCAGATGGGCCGGGCCTCTCATGGCCCTTTGACAGGAAGAGATGACCCCGCATGCCGAGCAGATGGCAACGGCCGTTCACGGTCTTCCAGACGAACCTCCAGGAAGTCGATGCCGTCATGGACGTCGAGGCCGCGCTCGACGTCATCGAGGACCACGGCGCGGACACCTGGCTGGTCAACGCCGGCGGGATCGTCGCGTTCTATCCGACCGACCTGCCGTTTCAGGCACGGAACCCGTTCCTCGCCGACCGCCCTTCCGGGGACCTGCTGGGCGACGCGGTGACCGCCGCCGAGCGGCGGGGCGTCCAGGTGATCGCGCGGCTGGACCTCTCCAAGGTCTCCGCCGCGGTCGCCGCGGAGCATCCCGAGTGGCTGTTCGGTTCGGCCGCGGGCGAGCCGCAGATCTACAACGCGCTGTACAGCACGTGCCCTTCTGGGGATTACTACCAGAATCGCGCGCTGGACATCCTGGACGAGATCCTCGACCGGTACGCCGTCGGCGGCTTCTTCGTCAACTGGTTCAATTTCAATGAACGCGACTACAGTGAAGTCGTCCACGGCATTTGCCATTGTGCGTCGTGCGCCGAAAGGTTCGCCGAGTTCAGCAACGGTCGCGCACTCCCCACCGCCCACGACACCGCCGACCTTCCCCTGTGGCTGCGCTACACCGCCGCCACGCTGGAAGATCTCGGGCGGAAGTACACCGGCCACGTGGCGTCGCGCGACCGCGATCTCGCGCTCGTCCTGTCCAAGGGCGCCCCGGTTCTCTACTGCGAGGGCAACAACGCCTTCCGGCACATGCCCGGCAAGGAGCTGTGGCCCCACGCGACCGCCGAGACGGTGAGCGCTCACCTGTCGGCCCGGCCGGGAGCACCGCTCGTCCTCAACGCGCCGGCGCACGTCGATTCGACGTATCGCATGGGTGCCGAGCAGCCCGAACACCTCGCCCAGCATCTGCTTCAGGCGATCGCGCGCGGCGGTAATCCCTCGACCTACATCCTCGGCGCACCGGGCCGGTTGCCGATGACGAGCGTCTCGCTGGCCCGGGACGTCACCCGGTTCCACCGCGAGCGGCACGACCTCTACGCGACGTTGCGGCCGGCCGCGACGATCGCCCTGGTGCGGCCCGGGGTCGGGCGCGGCGGCCGCGCGGCCGGCCGCGCGGCGCTCGAGGAGTTCCGCGGGACGTACCAGGCGCTGCAGGAGGGGCACCTGCCCTTCGACGTGGTCGGGCTCCGCGACCTGGCGGCGATGGGCACCGGCGGCCGGCTGGACCGTTACCGGCTCATCGTGCTGCCCGACGTCGGAGCCCTCGGAGCCGAGGCGTCCGGCGTGGTGGACGCGTTCGTCGAACGCGGCGGGAACCTGCTCGCCACCGGCGGCAGCGGGATCACCCCGGAGGGCGGCGTGGAACTGGCGGCGAGCCCGGCGGCCCGCCGTATCGGCGCCCCCCTGACCGGCGAGGAGGTGTGGTCGACGTATGCCACTCTGGACGAGCAGCCGCACGCCGGCGAGAACCGGTTCGTCGGGTCGGTCGTCCCGGTGTACGGGAGCAACGCCCGCTACGTCTGGAAGCCGGGCGGAGACAAGTCGGGCTCCATCCTCGCCCAGGCCCCGTGGGGGCCGCCGGAGCTGAGCTACGGCCACACCGTCAGCGGTGATCCGGCGGTCGCCTCGATCCGGTACGGATCCGGCGTGTCGTCCATGATCACGTCGACGATCGGCCGCGCGTACCGGGAGTTCGCCAAGACCGAGATCCGCGAGCACCTGCTGAGCGTGGTGGAGCCGCTGGCGGACGTCCGGGTCGGCGCGGCACTGCCCGAACAGGTCGAGCTCATCCTGGGGCGGGACGAAGAGGGCTACGTGGTGCACCTGCTCAACCAGACGGGACTGCGGCGTCGCTCGTTCGGTCCGCACGTGCCGGTCGCCGACGGCCGCCTGATGCTGCACCGCGCGACCGGGAACGAGTCGGTCACCTCGCTCACGACCCGGCGGAGGCTCGGCGCGCGAATGGACGGGGACGTCCTCGTCATCGACCTTCCCGTCATCGACCTGTTCGAAGTGATCTGCATCCGCCCGGCGACCGTGCCGGAGGAGGCGAGAGGAGGCGGCGCCTCCTGACGGGCGTCACGTGCGGCCCGGGCCGCCGCGGCCCGCGGTGACATGCGTGCGGCGGCGCCGGGCGGTCGAGTCGCGGACGATGAGGCGCACGGGGAGCGGCATCGGCCGCACGGGCGGGCTCGCGGGCTCGCCGCGGTGGGCGAGCACGGCGTGGACGGCCGCCCTGCCCTGGGCGCGCAGCGGGGCGGCCACGGTGGTCAGTCCCGGAGAGACGATCCGGGCGGGGAAGATGTCGTCGAAGCCGATCACGCTGACGTCCTCCGGCACCCGGACCCCGCCGCTCTGGAGGGCGAGCATCAGGCCGATCGCGAGCTGGTCGTTGTAGGCCACGACGGCCGTCGGCGGGTCGGCGCGCAGCCGGTCGGCCGCCGCGCGGCCGCCCGCGACCGTGGGGGCGAACGGGCCGATGCGCTGCGCCCGGCGGCCGAGGTTCGCGGCCGACTCGCGGAGCGTGCGCCAGCGCATCCCGTCCGCCCACGAGGCCTCCGGCCCGGCGACGTAGGTCACCGCCCGGTGCCCCAGCCCGGCGAGGTGTTCGGCCGCCCGGCGCATGCCGCACGCGTCGTCGAGGACGATGCTCGGGACGTCCGCGACGTCGCGGTTGAGAACGACCGTGGGGCGCTGCCCGGCGACCACGCGGATGGCGGAGTCGGGCAGGCGGGTGCCCGCGAGGACGATCCCCTCGACACCGGGCAGCGCGCGCCGGAGGCTGTCGCGCTCGAGCGTGTCGGACTCCTGCGCGTCGATGAGCAGCAGGACGTAGCCCGCCTCGGCGGCGGCGGATTCGGCGCCGCGGATGATCTCGGCGTAGAAGGCGTTGGTCACGTCGGACACGACGAGGGCGAGCATCGACGTGCGGGTGCCGGCGGCCGCCGGGGACGCCGGCACCGTGCGGTACCCGAGTTCGGTCGCCACCCGCCGGATGCGCTCGGCGGTCTCGGCGTTGACCCGCCCCGGCCGGGAGAAGGCCCGCGACACCGTGGAGGCCGCGACACCCGCCGCCTGCGCCACGTTGTAGATCGTCGGTGGTCTGCCGGAACGGTCCGCTGTGCCGGTCATCATGCCTCGCTTCCACCGATTGAGAATGGCATTCTCGATAGATGGAGACAACATACGGCAACTGCTTGCCGCCGTGCACGGGGCGAACGTCTGATGGTGCGCGTAACCCAGGCGCAACATCCCGTCCACCCGACGGTTCTCCAGGACGAAGGACCCCCACGATGCGCATTCGATCCACCGGCCGGAGACCGGCCCTGACCGCGCTGGCCGCGGCCGCGGTGCTGGCGACGGCGTCCTGCGGCGCTTCCGGTGAGCGGCCGGCGGCGGCCGCCGCGACGCTGTCCATCGCCGTCCAGGGCGCCCCCAACTCGTTCGACCCCGCGCTGCTCGTCGACGGCACGCAGGCCTACGTCTGGAGCGCGGTCTACGACACCCTGCTCATGGTCGACAACAAGGGCGAACTGCGGCCGAACGCCGCGGAGAGCTGGAACTACTCCGACGACGGGAAGGCGCTCACCCTGAAGCTGCGGCAGGGCATGACCTTCAGCGGCGGCGCGCCCGTTACCTCGGCGGCGGTGAAGACGACGCTGGAGCGGACGATGTCGAAGCCCGGCCCCAACCGGTTCCGGTTGTCGGCGGTCGAGACGGTCGAGACGCCGGACGAGCGCACGGTCGTCCTGCGGCTGAAGGAACCGGACGGTGCGCTGCCGCACTCCCTGGCGACGACGATCGGGGTGATCGGCGACCCGAAGACCCTGGAGGCCGAGCGGACGGCGCTCGACCCGGTCGGTTCGGGCCCGTACGTCCTGGACGGGGCGACGGTCAACGGCTCGAAGTACGTCCTGAAGAAGCGGGACGACTACTGGAACGCGAAGGCCTACCCGTTCGAGACCGTCGAGGTCCGCGTGATCAAGGACCGCACGGCCACCGTCAACGCGCTGCAGTCGGGGACGCTGAACGCGGCCAGCGTCGAGGTCACGCACGTCGACCGGCTCGAGGCCGCGGGGTTCGACACGAAGTTCATCGACGCCGAGGCCGTGGGAACGCTGTCCCTCGCCGACCGGAACGGTGAGGTGCTCGAGCCCCTTGGGGACGAGCGGGTGCGCAAGGCGATCAACATGGCGTTCGACCGCGACAAGATCGTCCAGCAGCTGCTGCGCGGAGCCGGCAAGCCGACGCGGCAGCTGTTCAATCCCAAGGGCGACGCGTACGATCCCGCCCTCGAGAAGGAGTACCCCTACGACCCGGCGGCGGCGAAGAGGCTCATGGCCGAGGCCGGATACGCGGACGGGTTCGCGGTCCACATGCCGAGCCTGTTCTTCACCAAGCCGTTCGAGCCCACGATCACCCAGTCGCTCGGGGAGATCGGGATCAAGGTGACCTGGGACCCCACGCCCCCGCAGAACAGCGTCTCGGCGATCGCGTCCGAGAAGTACGGGATGTTCGTCATGGTCGAGGGGTTCAACAGCACCCCCGTCGAGGTGAAGGACTACCTCGCCCCGGACGGCCCCAAGAACGTCTTCGACTCCTCGGACCCCGAGCTCGACGAGCTGCTCGACCGGGTGAACGCCGAGCGGGACCCGGCGAAGGCGGCCGGGCTGTACAGGCGGATCAACGCCTTCACGGTCGAGAACGCCTGGTCCGCGCCGATCTTCTACAGCGGGCGCCACTGGGTGACCGACGACGGTGTCGAGTTCCTCGGCGACGGGTCGAACACGTTCCCCACCGTCCGGGCGTTCGGCGTCTCCGGCTAGTCCCGGACGCCGCGGGCGGCGTCCGGCCGCACGCGGCGTCCGCCCACCCCCAGGGAGACCCTCTATGTTCCTGTACGCACTGCGGCGGGCGGCCACGGGCCTGGTGCTCGCGGTGCTGGTCACGCTGATCACGTACCTGCTGCTGAGCCTGTCCTTCGACGACATCGTCCGCGGCAGGCTCGGCCCCGCCGCCACCCCCGAGTCCGTCCGGGCGATGAAGGCGGACCTGGGCCTGGACCGCCCGGTGCTCGCCCAGTACCTCGACTGGCTGTCACACGCCGTTCGCGGCGACTTCGGCATCTCCTACTTCACGAGCGAACCCGTCGGCCCCGCGGTGGCGGCCCGGCTCAGCGTGACGATGTCGATCGTGGTCGTCGCGCTGATCGTCTCGATCGCCGTCGGCGTCGCGCTCGGGGTGCTCGCGGCGACGCGCGGCGGCGCCGTGGACCGGCTGGCCCAGAGCGCCTCGCTCACCGGCTACCTGCTGCCGAACCTGCTGATCGCGATCGTGCTCGTCGTCGTCCTGGCGATCAACCTGAAGCTGCTGCCCGCCACCGGGTTCACGCCGGTCACCGAGAACCCGGCGCGCTGGGCGGCGTCCATCGTCATCCCGGTGATCGCGCTGGCGGTGTCCGCCGTGGCGTCGCTGACCGCGCAGGTCCGCGGGTCGATGATCGACGAGCTGCGCCGGGACTACGTCCGGACGCTGCGGACGCGCGGCGTCCGAACCCGCTCGATCGTCCTGCGGCACGCGCTGCGCAACGCGGCGGGGCCCGCGCTGACCGTGCTGTCGTTCGAGTTCATCGGGATGCTGGGCGGCGCGCTCGTCATCGAGACGGTGTTCGCGTTGCCGGGCTTCGGCACGTACGCGTTCGACGCGTCGCTGCAGGGCGACGTCCCGATCATCATGGGCGTCACCGTGTTCGCCGTCCTCCTGGTGGTCGGCGTGAACCTCACCGTCGACCTCGTGAACGGCTGGCTCAACCCGAAGGCGAGGCTCCATTGAGCACGGACGCACCGACCGGGACCGGCGGGACCGGAGAGACCACAGAGAGCGGCGAGACCACAGAGAGCGGCGGGAGCGGCGCGGCCCCGCCCCGCCGCAGGTCGGCGGCGCGGCGGCTGCTGCGGGACCCGCAGGCCGTCGTCACCGCCGGGCTGCTGCTGGTCATCGTCGTCCTCGGCCTGCTGGCCCCGCTGCTGGCCGGGCACGGGCCGAACGAGGCGTCGCTCGACGCGATCAACGCCGATCCCGGGACGCCCGGGTATCCGCTCGGCGGCGACGGCAGCGGCCGCGACATCTTCGGCCGGCTGCTCCACTCGATCAACACGAGCGTCGTGTCGGCGCTCATCGCGTCGAGCATCGCGCTCGCCATCGGCGTCACGGCCGGGCTGGTCGGCGGGTACTTCGAGCGGCGCGTCCGGGGCGTCACCGAGTGGGTGTTCAGCCTCGTCATGACGCTGCCCGGCCTGCTGCTGCTCATCGTGCTGATGCCGGTGACCGGCGGCGACTACCGGACCACGATGGCGATCTTCGGCGTGCTGCTGTCGCCGGGCATCTACCGGCTGGTGCGCAACCTGGTCGTCGGGGTGAAGAACGAGACGTACGTGGACGCCGCACGCGTCTCGGGGCTGACGGCCCCGCGCATCCTCGGACGGCACGTGCTGGTCGCCGTCCGGGGCCCGGTCGTCATCGCGACCGCGTTCCTGGCGGGAACGGCGATCACCCTGCAGTCCGGGCTGGCGTTCCTCGGCGTCGGGTCGAGCGCCGCCCCGAGCTTCGGGGCGATGATCTCCGAGGGCTTCCTGAACCTGTACGAGGAGCCGCTGCAGTTCGTCTGGCCGAGCGCGCTGCTCGGGATCATCAACGCCGCGCTGGTGCTGTTCGGCAACGCCCTGCGCGACACGCTCCAGGGCGCGCAGCCGAAGGCGTCCAAGATCGTCAGAGCGGGGCGCCGGGCGGCGGCGCCCGCGGACGGCGCCCCCGCGACGCCGGCGCTGCTGGCGGTCGAGGACCTCGCGATCGCCTACCCCGCGCTGTCGGGCGAACTGGAGGAGGTCGTCTCCGGGGTCACGCTGAGCCTGTCCTCCGGGGAGACGCTCGGGCTGGTCGGCGAGTCGGGCTCGGGGAAGACCCAGACGGCGTTCGCGGTGCTCGGCGTGCTGCCCGCGGAGGCCGTCGTCACCCGCGGCTCGATCCGGCTGGACGGACGGGAGCTGCTGGACCTCGGCGAGGGCGAGCTGCGCGGCGTCCGCGGCCGGTCGATCGCGTACGTCCCGCAGGAGCCGATGTCGAACCTCGACCCGTCGTTCACCGTCGGCGCCCAGCTCGTCGAGGGCGTCCGCGCGGCGGCGACGTCCCGGATCTCGCGGCGGGACGCCCGCGCGCGGGTGCTCGCGCTGCTGAAGCGGGTCGGCATCCCGGACCCGGAGCGGACGTTCCGGTCGTACCCGCACCAGATCTCGGGCGGGATGGCGCAGCGCGTCCTGATCGCGGGCGCGGTCGCGAGCCGCCCGATCCTGCTGATCGCGGACGAGCCGACGACCGCCCTGGACGTGACCGTGCAGGCGGAGATCCTCGACCTGCTGCGCGACCTGGAGAAGGAGCTGAACATGGCCGTACTGCTGGTCACCCACGACTTCGGGGTGGTCGCCGACATCTGCGACCGGGTCGCGGTGATGCGGCACGGCGAGATCGTCGAGACCGGGACGACCGCCGAACTCTTCGGCGACCCGCGGCACGCCTACACGCGGATGCTGCTCGACTCCATCCCGGGCGGCGACGCCGGCCGGCCCGGCCCGGCGCCCGGCGAGGCCGCCGGACCCGCGGCGCGCCCGCCCGGAGATACCGTCGGAGAGGCCGTCGGAGAGGATGCGCGATGACGGCGCCGCTCCTCGACGTGGCCGGGCTGCGCGTCGCCTACCCCGGACGCGGCTTCCGGGCGCGCCCGGTGGAGGTGCTGCACGGCGTGTCCCTGACGGTCGGCGAAGGCGAGACGCTCGGCGTCGTCGGCGAGTCCGGGTCCGGGAAGACGACGATCGGACGCGCCGTCCTCGGCCTCGTGAAGCCGAGCGGCGGCCGCGTCCGGTTCCAGGGCCGGGACGTCACGCACGCGTCGGCGCGGGAGCGCCGGGCGCTCGCCCGCGACCTGCAGGTGGTGTTCCAGGACCCGTACGGCTCGCTGAACCCGGCCCTGACGGTGGGCGACATCCTCAGCGAACCGCTGGTGGTGCAGGGCGTCTCCCCCCGGGACGCGCGGGCCCGGGTGCGCGCGCTGCTGGACCAGGTCGGGCTGCCGGCGAACGCCCCGGAGCGGCTCCCCCGCGAATTCAGCGGCGGGCAGCGCCAGCGCGTCGCGATCGCCCGCGCCCTCGCCCCGGAGCCGCGCCTCATCGTCTGCGACGAGCCCGTGTCGGCGCTGGACCTGTCGACGCAGGCGCGGGTGCTCGACCTGTTCGTCGACATCCAGCGGCGCACCGGCGTCGCCTACCTGTTCGTGTCGCACGACCTCGCGGTCGTCCGGCACGTGAGCCACCGGGTGAGCGTGGTGTACCGGGGCGACATCGTCGAGACCGGGCCGGCGGGCGCGGTCACCTCGGAGCCCGAGCACCCCTACACCCGCCGGCTCCTGCTGGCCGCGCCCGTCGCGGACCCGGACGAGCAGGCACGGCGGCGCGCGGAACGGCGACGCCTCCAGGACACCGCGACCGGACAAGGAGCCCGCGCATGACCCGCCCTGTTCCCGGCTTCCTCTGGGGCGCCGCCACGGCGCCGCACCAGGTGGAGGGCAACAACGTCAACAGCGACTGGTGGGTGCGCGAGGAACGCGTCCCGGGGATGGAGCGCAGCGGGGACGCGTGCGACAGCTACCACCGGTACGCCGAGGACATGCGGCTGCTCGCCGACGCGGGCCTGAACGCCTACCGGTTCGGCATCGAGTGGGCGCGCATCGAGCCGAGTCCGGGCCGGTTCTCCCGCGCCGAACTGGCGCACTACCGCCGGATGATCGACACCGCGCTCGGCCTCGGGCTGAAGCCCGTCGTCACCCTGCACCACTTCACGCACCCGCGCTGGTTCGCCGAGGAGGGCGGCTGGACGGGCGACGCCGGGATCGAGCGGTTCGAGGCGTACGTCCGGGCGGCGTGCGACATCCTCGACGGCGTCGAATGGGTCTGCACGATCAACGAGCCGAACATGCTCGCGCTCATGGTCGGGATGCGCCGGGCCGCGCAGGCGGCCGCCGGGGCGGGCGCCGGGGCGGGCGCCGCGAAGAAGTGGATGAGCCCGACCGTCGAGGGCGCCGCGCGTCCCGTCCTGCCCGACCCGGACCCGGAGATCGGGCGGCGGCTGGCCGCCGCGCACCACGCCGCCCGCGCCGTCCTGGCGGAGCGCACCGACGCGAAGGTCGGCTGGACGGTCGCCAACCAGGCGCTCACCGCGACCCCGGGGAACGAGGCCAGGCTCCGGGAGATCCGGTACGTCCGCGAGGACCTGTACCTGGAGGCGGCGCGCGACGACGATTTCGTCGGCGTGCAGTCGTACTCCGGCCAGGCCGTGGACGAGAACGGCATCGTGCCCCACCCCCAGGGCCCGGACACCACGCTGACCGGCAACGCCTACCGGCCGGACGCGCTGGGCATCGCCGTCCGGCACACCTGGGAGGTGACGGGCGGCGTGCCCATCGTCGTCACCGAGAACGGGATCGCGACCGCCGACGACGAGCGCCGCATCGCCTACACCTCGGAGGCGCTCCGGCACCTGTTCGACGCGATCGACGACGGCGTGGACGTGCGCGGATACATCCACTGGAGCGCGCTCGACAACTTCGAGTGGGGGCACTGGGAGCCGACGTTCGGGCTCATCGCGGTCGACCGGGAGACGTTCGAGCGGCGCCCCAAGCCGAGCCTCGCCCGGCTCGGGGAGGTCGCCGGGCGCGGACGTCCGTGAGGCCGGACCCCGCATCCCCCGGGGCCCGCGGGGAGGGCGGCGACACGGGCGGCGGCACGATCGGGCGCGGGTTCGTCGCGCTGCTGGCGACGGCGCACTTCGGCCTGTCGATGGCGCTCATCGTGCCGATGGCCTACTCGCTGGCGCTGCGCGTCGACCGGCTCGCGCCGGGACGGGAGGAGACCCTCGGGTACATCCTCGGGTTCGGCTCGGTGCTCGCGCTGGCCTCCGGCCCGCTCGTGGGGACGCTCAGCGACGGCACCCGGTCGCGTCTGGGCCGCCGCACCCCGTACCTGATCGGCGGCGCGGCGCTCGGCATGGTCGCCGTCCTGGTGATGGCGGCGGCGCCGAACGTCGTCGTGCTGGGACTCGGCTGGGGGCTGGCGAGCCTCGGGTGGGGCACGGCGCTGGGCGCGCTGGGGAACGTGCAGGCCGACCGGGTACCGCACCGCCTGCGCGGGAAGGTCGCCGGGCTCACGGGGTTCACGATGCAGGTCGCGCCGGTGGCGGGCGTCCTCATGGTGGGCACCGTCAGCGGCAGCGGGCTGCTGGTGTTCCTGCTGCCGGGTGCGGCCGGGGCCGTCCTGCTCGTGCCGTTCCTGCTCTTCGCCCGTGAGCCCGACCGGCGGACGCGCGCCGTCCCCGACCGGCTCGGCGCGGCCGGGCTGCTCCGCTCCTACCTGTTCTCGCCCCGTGCGCACCCGGACTTCGCATGGAACTGGCTGGGCCGTTTCGCGTTCTTCTTCGGCCAAACGTCGAGCACGACGTACCTCACGTTCCTCATCGCGCAGCGCCTCGAGATGCCGCTCGCCGACGTCGCCGGCATCGTCGCGATCACCGGCGGGATCAGCATCGTCACGACGACGGCGGCGGCGATCGGCGGCGGGTTCCTGTCGGACCGGCTGGGACGCCGCCGCCCGTTCGTCTTCGCCGGCGCCGCCATCTTCGCCGCGGGCGGTCTCGTCCTGGCGTTCGCCGGCACCCTCCCGGCCCTGCTCGCCGGGTCCGCGCTGACGACCCTGGGCATCGCGCTGTTCACGGCGGTCGACCAGGCCATCGTCCTGGACGTGCTGCCGGACCGGGAGACCGCGGCGGGCCGGCACATGGCGATCAACGCGTTCTCCCAGAAGGTCCCCGGCGCGCTGGCGCCGCTCGCCGCGCCGGCGCTGCTCGCCGTCGGCGGCGGCACCGGCGCGAACTACGCCGCGCTGTACGGGGCGTCCGCGCTCCTCGCCCTCCTGGGCGGCTCGATCATCCTCTGGCGCGTGCGGGAGGCGGGCCGGGACAACCCATGGCAACCCGTTGCCGCGCCCGCGCCGCGCCGCCGACCATTCCCATCAGCCGCGCGTCGACCACGCCGGGAGGACCCGTGAACGGGCTCGAGAAAGGACGCACGACTGTGTCACCCCCCACGCCGGGCGAGCTGCCCTTGGAGCGCAAGGTCGCGTTGCTGTCCGGCCGGAGCTACACCCACACCGAGGCGATCGACGAGGCGGCGCTGCCCGCCATCACGCTGCTCGACGGGCCGAACGGGCTCCGCCGTCCCGGCGACTCCACCGAGCACATCGACCCGCGCCGCGCGCTGCCCGCCACGTGCTTCCCGCCCGCCGTGGCCGTCGCGTCGAGCTGGGACGCGGGCGTCACGGCGCGCGTCGGCGCGGCGGTCGGGCGGGAGGCGCGCGCCTTCGGCGCGGCCGTGTCGCTCGGCCCGGGCGTCAATATCAAGCGGTCGCCGCTGTGCGGCCGGAACTTCGAGTACTACTCCGAGGATCCGCTGCTCGCGGGCGTCCTGGCCGCCGCGCACGTCCGGGCGCTGCAGGAGCAGGGCCCGGGCGCGTCGGTGAAGCACTTCGCCGCCAACAACCAGGAGACCGACCGCAAGAACGTCAGCGCGGACGTGGACGAGCGCACCCTGCGGGAGATCTACCTCGCCGCCTTCGAACGCGTGGTGCGGGAGGCCCGCCCGGCGACCGTGATGGCCTCCTACAACCGGATCAACGGCGTGCACGCCTGCGAGAACCACTGGCTGCTCACCGAGGTGCTGCGGGACGAGTGGGGGTTCACGGGCGCGGTGATCTCCGACTGGGGCGCCGTCGGCGACCGGGTGGCGGCGCTGACCGCCGGGCTCGACCTGTCCATGCCCGGCCCGGACGAGGACGGCGACGCCGAGATCGTCGCCGCCGTCCGGTCGGGTGCGCTGGATCCCGCGGTCGTCGACCGGGCCGCCGCGCGGGTGGCCGCGCTCACCCGGCGGGCCGCTCCCGCGACGGGCGACGCGGATCTGGACGCGCACCACGAACTGGCCGTCGAGCTCGCCGCGGACTCCGCGGTGCTGCTCCGCAACGAGCGGAACGTCCTCCCGCTCGACGGCGTCCGGACCGTCGCGGTGATCGGCGAGTTCGCGGCGGCGCCCCGCTTCCAGGGCGGCGGCAGCGGGAACGTCCGGGCGACCCGCGTCGACGCGGCCCTGGACGCCATGCGGACGCTCGCCGCCGCGCGGAACGCGACGGTCGCCTACGCGCCCGGTTTCTCGACGGACGGCGGCGGGGATCCGGCGGCGCTGCGGGACGAGGCGGTCCGGGCCGCGCGGGCGGCCGACGTCGCGGTCGTCTTCGCCGGGCTGCCCGAGGCCGCGGAATGGGAGGGGACCGACCGGGAGTCGCTGTCCCTGCCGGACGAGCAGGTCGAGCTGATCCGCGCGACCGCGGCGGCCGCCCGCCGCACCGTGGTCGTCCTGTCGAACGGCGCCGTCGTCTCCCTCGAGGGCTGGCACGACGAGGTGGACGCGATCGTCGAGGGATGGCTGCTCGGGCAGGGCGGCGGGCGAGCGCTCGCCGACATCCTGTTCGGGGTGGTGAACCCGTCCGGACGCCTCGCGGAGACCGTCCCGCTGCGGCTCCAGGACCACCCGAGCTTCCTGAACTTCCCGGGCGAGCAGGGCCACGTCAGGTACGGCGAGGGCGTCCTCGTGGGCTACCGGTACTTCGAGACGGCCGAGGTGCCGGTCAGGTACCCGTTCGGGCACGGGCTCTCCTACACCGCGTTCGAGACGCGTGACCTGCGCGCCGTCCCGACGGGCCCGGACACGGCGGAAGTCTCGGTCACCGTGGCCAACACCGGTGCCCGCACGGGCAAGCACGTCGTGCAGGTGTACGTGGCCACCGGCGCGGGTCCCGTCCGGCGGCCCCTCCGGGAGCTGCGGGCGTTCACGAAGGTCGAGCTCCGGCCCGGGGAGTCGACGACCGTGGAGTTCGCCCTGGACCGCAGGGCGTTCGCGTACTACGACGTCGTCCTCGGCGCGTGGGCCGTCGCTCCGGGCGCGTACACGGTCCAGATCGGGGAGAACGCCTCGACCGTCGTCGCGGAGTCCGCGGTGACGCTCACCGGCGATCTGCGCGATCTTCCGCTGTCGCTCGACTCGCCGCTCGCCGACTGGCTCACCCATCCCGCCGTGGGCCCGGACGTCGTCCGGGAGCTGGCGGCGGGCCGGAGCGAGGAGACGGTACGTCAGGGGATGCGGACGCCCGAGTTCAGGATGATGTCCTCGATGCCGATCCGGAAGTTCGTCAAGTACCACGCCCGCGGCGTGAGCGCCGGGACACTGGAGCGGCTGCTGGAACGACACGGGCTCGGCAGGGGCGCGCGTGGGTGAGCCGCACGGCGGGACCGAGTTCATCACCGCGTCCTTCCCTCTCGAATCCGCAACGGCCGGCAGGCGATAGGAACAGCCCGATGCTGAAGCCACGTTCCACTCCCACCCGCGAGCAGGTGAACCTGGACGGCCTCTGGCGGTTCGCCCTCGACGGCGCCGCCAGACCCGAACCGTGGAAGGGCCCCCTCGACACGCGGCTGGAGGCGGCCGTCCCGGCGAGCTACAACGACCTGTTCACCGACCCCGCGATCCGCGACCATGTGGGTTGGGTCTGGTACCAGCGGACGGCCCGCGTGCCGCGCGGCTGGACGGACGAGCGCGTCCTGCTGCGGGTCGACGCGGCCACCCACGAGGGGCGCGTCTACGTCGACGGCGTGCTCGTCGCCGAGCATGTCGGCGGCTACACGCCGTTCGAGGCCGACATCACCGGGCATGTGCGCGCCGGCGACGAGTTCCGCCTGACGATCGGCGTGAACAACGAGCTGTCGAACGTGACGATCCCGCCCGGCACGGTCACCGTCGCGCGGAGCGGCCGCCGCGAGCAGCAGTACAAGCACGACTTCTACAACTACGCCGGGCTGGCGCGTTCGATCTGGCTGCACAGCGTGCCGCCGGTGCACGTCACGGACGTCACGATCACGACCGGCCTCGACGGCACGACCGGCACGGTCGGATACTCCGTCGAGACGAACTCGTCCGCGCCCGTCCGCGTGCGGGCGCTCGACGCGGACGGCGCGGAGGTCGCGGCGGCCGCCGGCGCGACCGGGGCGCTGCGGATCGACGGCGCGACGCCGTGGCGGCCGGGCGCCGGGTACCTGTACGAGCTGGTCATAGAGGTGCTCGACGAGGACGGGGGCGGCGTCCTCGACGTCTACCGGGAGCCGTTCGGCGTCCGCACGGTCGAGGTGCGCGGCACCGAGTTCCTGATCAACGGTGAGCCGTTCTACTTCACCGGGTTCGGCAAGCACGAGGACGCCCCCGTGCGCGGCAAGGGGCACGACAACGCCCATCTCGTGCACGACTTCCAGCTCCTGGAGTGGATCGGCGCGAACTCCTTCCGCACCTCCCACTACCCGTACGCGGAAGAGGTGCTGGAGTTCGCCGACCGGCACGGCATCGTCGTCATCGACGAGACCGCGGCCGTCGGGCTCAACCTGGCCGTCCAGGGCGGGCTCACCGGGCGCCCGCACGATCCCACCTGGGCGCCGGAGAACTTCGGCGCGGCCACGCGGGACGCCCACGCCCGCCACCTGCGGGAACTCATCGCCCGCGACAAGAACCACCCGAGCGTCGTGATGTGGTGCCTGGCCAACGAGTCCTCGTCCGCCGAGGAGGGGGCGCGCGAGTACTTCGAGCCGCTGGTGGAGCTGACCCGTGAGCTCGACCCTACCCGCCCGATCACCCACACCGCTTGGCTGGGCGCGACCGGCGACAACGACCTCATCGCCGACCTCTTCGACGTCGTGACCGTCAACCGCTACTACGGCTGGTACATCGCCAACGGCGACCTCGAGGCGGCCGAGCAGTACCTCGAGCACGACCTGCGCGGCTGGGTGGAGAAGTTCGGCAAGCCCGTCATGATGGGCGAGTACGGCGCCGACACCCTGCCGGGCCTGCACTCGGTGTGGGACGTCCCCTGGACGGAGGAGTACCAGCGGGCCTACTTCGAGATGAACCACCGGGTGTTCGACCGGTTCGAGGCGTTCGTCGGCGAGCACGTCTGGAACTTCGCCGACTTCGCCACGTCCAACGGCATCCACCGCGTGGACGGCAACAAGAAGGGCGTGTTCACCCGCGACCGGCGGCCGAAGAGCGCCGCGCACGCCCTCCGGGCACGCTGGACGGGCCTGAACGGCCGGAAACCGAGGTGACCGCGATGCCGCCCATGCTGACCGGGGAGGACGCGCGGGACGCCGACCGCGCGGGCGCGCTGCTGCGAACGTCCGGACGGCTCGCCGTGGCGTTCTCCGGCGGCGTGGACTCCTCGGTGCTGCTCGCGATCGCCGTCCGGGAGCTGGGCGCGGACCGGGTGCTGGCCGTGCTCGGCGTCTCGCCCAGCCTCGCGGCGGACGAGCGCGGCGCGGCGCACGAGGTCGCCGCGCACGTCGGCGCGGCCGTGGTGGAGGTCGAGACCCGCGAGGGCGACGCGCCCGCCTACCGCGCCAACGGCCCCGACCGGTGCTTCCACTGCAAGGACGAGCTGTTCGCGCGGATCTCGACGGAGGTCGCGGCGGAGCACGGCGTCACCGCCGTCGCCTACGGGGAGAACGCCGACGACGCACGCCGCCCGGACCGTCCCGGTTCCCGGGCCGCGGAGGAGCACCGGGTGCTGCGCCCGCTCGCCGACGCGGGCCTCGGCAAGGCGGCGGTCCGCCGGATCGCCGCCGCGTTCGGCCTGCCGTCGGCGGACAAGCCGGCCGCGCCGTGCCTGGCGTCCCGGATCCCGCACTTCACGGAGGTCACCCCCGGGAAGCTGGCGCAGGTGGAGGAGGCCGAGCGGGCGCTGCGGCGGCTGGGGCTGCGCGACTGCCGGGTCCGGCATCACGGCGAGGTCGCCCGCGTCGAGGTTCCGGTCGGCGACATCGCGCGGCTGGCGGGCGAGCTGCGCGCGGACGTCCTGACGGCGGTGCGGCGGGCGGGGTTCCGCATGGTCGCGGTCGACCTGGCCGGCATCCAGTCGGGCGCGTTCACGCTGCCGCTGGTGGAGGCGCGGCATGGCTGACGAGTGGCGCCCGCCGGAGTCGTTCGCCCGGCTCGACCACGACCGGGCGGCGCGCCGCGGCTACCCGGAGGCGGTGTACTGCGAGGGCAAGACCCCGGAGCAGGTGCGCGCCATCGCCGCGCGGCTGCGCGAACGCGGGACCGGGGGCGGCGCCGCGCTGTTCACGCGCGCCGGGCCGGAGCACGCGCGGGCGGTGACCACCGAGCTGCCCGACGCGCGCCACGAGCCCGGCGCGCGGCTGCTGGCGTGGCCGCCCGAGCCGCCGGAGCCGTCCGGCGGGCGGGTCGTGGTGCTGGCCGCGGGCACGTCCGACCTGCCGGTGGCGCGCGAGGCCGAGCTGACCGCGCGTCACCTCGGGCGTTCGTGCGAGCTGGCCGTGGACGTCGGCGTCGCGGGGCTGCACCGCGTCCTCGGCCTCCTCGACACGCTCCGCGCGGCCCGCGCGATCGTCGTGGCGGCGGGCATGGACGGGGCGCTGGCGAGCGTGGTCGCGGGCCTGGTGGCCGCGCCCGTCGTCGCGGTGCCGACGTCGGTGGGGTACGGCGCGGCGTTCGGCGGGCTGGCGCCGCTGCTGTCGATGCTCAACGCGTGCGCCCCGGGCGTCGCGGTGGTCAACATCGACAACGGGTACGGCGCCGGGCACCTGGCCGCGCAGATCGCGGCGCCGCCCTGAACCGGCCGCCCTGAACCGGCCGCCCTGAACCGGCCGCCCTGAACCGGCCGCGTCGGGTCATGTGGGCGGGCCCGCCTCCAGGCCGGGCGGCGCCGGTTCGCCGTGCGCGAGCCCGGCGGCGTGCGCGGCGGCGACGGCGGCGTCCAGGACCGCGCGGACCGGGACGCCGCGTTCGGCGGCGAGGCGGGCGGCGTCCTCGAACTCGGGCGCCGCCTGCACGATGCGGCCGTCCCGGTGCCCCACCTTGATCGGCAGCCGCGCGCCGAGGACGTCCACGCGCGCCCAGCCGCGCCGCAGCATTGTCTTGCGGACGGTCCGCTCCCGGACGCCGAGCGTGCTGGTCAGCCGGAACATCTCCGTCCGCAGCCGGTCCGCCCGTCCGGGCGGGCTCAGCACGCACAGCGCGTGCGCCGGGCGGCCCTTCTTCATCAGCACGGGGACGAGCCACGCGTCGGACGCGCCCGCCTCCAGCAGGGACGCCAGGACGCCGGGCCACACGCGGGGGTCGAGGTCGTCGACGTTGGCCTCCAGGACGACCGCCTCGGCCGCCCCGACCCCCGGCCCGTCCCCCGGCCCCTCCTCGGCGGCGCCGAGAAGGACGCGCACGACGTTGGGCCGTCTGGGGGTGTCGCGGGAACCGGCGCCGACGCCCGTCGCTTCCAGCCGCATGGGCGGCAGGCCGCGCTCCTCGCGGGCGAGCACGGCCAGGAGCGCCATGCCGGTGGGCGTCGCCAGTTCGCCGTCGCCGCCGGCGAGGACGCTCCGCCCGGCCGCCAGTTCGGCGACGGCGGGGACGGGCACCGGCATGTCGCCGTGCGCGGTCGCGGCGCGCCCCGCGCCGACGGCGACCGGGCCCGCGGCGACGTCGGCCACCGACAGGTCGTGGAGGGCCGCGCAGACTCCGACGACGTCCGCGATGGAGTCCCACGCGCCGACCTCGTGGAAGGCGACGTCGTCGACGGCGACGCCGTGCACGCGCGCCTCCGCCGCGGCGAGCCGCCCGAACACCGCCAGCGCGTCCTCACGCACCGGTGCCGGAAGGCCGGCCCGGGCGAGCAGCCGCGCCACATCGAGCCCGTCCGGTGGGGGCGGCCGTCCTCGCCCGGGACCACCCGGACGCGCGCCGCCCGCATCCCCGCCCGCGTCACCTCCTCGCGCACCAGCCGGACCTCGCCCGGGACCACCGCGTCGACCGCGGCCCGGACGGACGACGTGGCGGCGCCCGCGTCGAGCAGGGCGGCCAGCAGCATGTCCCCCGCGACGCCGGCCGACGCGTCGATCCACGCGGTCCGCACCGGCTCAGCCGCGCAGCCGGTACAGCACCTCGCCCGCCTGCGGCACGACGAGCGTGTCCGGGTCGGCGGCGAACGCGTCGACGTCGACGGCGGCCGGGTCGAGGTGGTCGAGGTTCGCGCGGCGCACGACGTCCTCGGGGACGCCCGTCGCCAGCGTGACGGTGACCCGGAAGCGCTCGCCGTGCTCCGCGTCGTAGGTCCCCGCGCCGCGCAGATGGGTGGAGTGGGCGAGGACGCCCCAGTGGACATGCCGGAAGCGGTCCCACTGCTTCGTGAAGTAGTCGCGGCAGTGGTAGCCGATCTCCTCGATCTCGGGGTGCATCGCCGAGATCGTCCGGACGTGCGGCGCGTACACGACGACCTGGCCGCCGTCGGCGACGACCGGCTCGACCTTGTAGAAGCCCTTCGCGGCCGTCCACATGTCGCCGTACTTGTCGGGCATCACCGACAGCACCCGCCGGACCGGCGCGTCCAGGTAACGGACATGGACGTCGGCCGACACCTCGGCCGCCGCCGCCCACGCCTCCTCCGGCGGGCCGAACGCCAGCGAGTGCAGCTCCCCCGAACCGGACCCGACCACCGCGCACAGCGCGAGCCTGCGGCGCGGGATCAGCGCGGCCGCCTCGTCGATCAGCGCGCGGACGGGCGTGACACCGCGCGTGCCGATGATGTCCGCGCTGGTGATCAGGGCGCCCAGCCAGTGCGACAGGTCGATCACGTCGGCGTGCGCGACGCCCGGGAAGAAGTACTTGTTGCCGCCGGAGAAGCCCACCACCTCGTGCGGGAACACCGGCCCGACGACGAGCGCGACATCGTGCTCCACGACGGCCCGGTTGATCCGCACGTCCACCTCGTGGTGCAGCAGCCCCCCGGACAGCTCGCCGACCCGCGCGGCGCCGATCACACCGAGCGACACGAACGTCGACGGCTCCCACCACGCGTGGTTGAGCACGGTCATGCCGGGGAGCGCGGGAACGTGCGCGGCCAGTTCCTCGTCGCTCATCGGCGCGTGCGTCCCCAGCGCGACGAGAACGGTCAGCCGGGACACGCGGCCGTGCAGCGCGGCGTGGACGGCGCGCACGAGCATCGGGAGCGGGCAGCTCCGGGTGCCGTCGGGCACCACCAGGCACACGCTGCGGCCGTCGAGATCCTCCGCCGCGAGCCGCGCGGCGACGAAGCCAGCCGCCTGCTCGCCGGAGAGGACGCCGTGCGGGCCGCCGATCCGGTGCATCATGGCGCCAGCGGATCACGCCCGCCGTCCCGCGGGCAACCGCGCGCGGCAACACGTGGCAACCGATTGCCCGGCGCAGCGGACGCCGACGACCATTCGGCACATGCCGATCCATCTGCATCCCGACCGGCTGCTGCCCGCCGATCCCGGCGTGCGCGCCCTGGCGCGGCGGCTCTACGACTCCGTCCGGGGACTCGCGATCCTGTCGCCGCACGGGCACGTCGACGCGCGGCTGCTGGCCGAGGACGAACCGTTCGGCGACCCGGCGAGCCTGCTGATCTCGCCGGACCACTACGTCACCCGGCTGCTGCACGCCGCGGGCGTCCCGCTGCACGACCTCGGCGTGGGACGCGGCCCGCTCTCCGAGACCGCGGCCCGCACGGCGTGGCGGCGGCTGTGCGAGCACTGGCCGGTCTTCCGCGGAACACCCGTCCGGTACTGGCTGGAGACCGAGCTGGGCGAGGTCTTCGGCGTCGAGGACCGTCCCGCCCCCGACACCGCGGACCGGATCTACGACCGGATCGCCGAGCGGCTCGCGGAACCGTCCTTCCGGCCGCGCGCACTGTTCGGCCGCTTCGGCATCGACGTGCTCGCCACGACCGACGACCCGTGCGACGATCTCGCCGCCCACCGTGCCCTCGCCGAGGACCCCGCCTGGCGGGCGCGGGTCGTCCCGACCTTCCGTCCCGACCGCTACCTGGAGCCGGAGCGGGCCGGCTGGGCCAAGGCGGTCATGCGGCTGGGCGAGGCCGCCGACACCGATACGTCCGACTATGACGGGTACATCCGAGCTCTGGAGGCGCGGCGCCGCCACTTCGTCGAGCACGGCGCGACGTCCGCCGACCACAGCCACGCGGACGCCCGCACGGACCCGCTGCCGTCCCGCGACGCCGACCGCATCTACCGCGCCGCCCTCGCCGGTGACGCGACGGAGGCGGAGACGCTCGCGTTCCGGCGGCACATGCTGCTGGAGATGGCCCGCATGTCGTGCGAGGACGGTCTCGTGATGACGCTGCACCCGGCGGTGCGCCGCAACCACCACCCGCCGACCCTGCACCGCTACGGCCCCGACACCGGCCACGACATCCCCCTGCGCGCCGAGTTCACCGACGCGCTCCGGCCGCTGCTGGAGCGGTACGGAACCGCGGACGGCTTCCAGCTCGTCCTGTTCACCATCGACGAGACGGCGTTCTCCCGCGAGATCGCGCCGCTGGCCGGCTTCTACCCGTCGGTGTACGCGGGGGCGCCCTGGTGGTTCCTCGACGCGCCCGACGCGATCCGCCGGTTCCAGCGGTCCGTCACCGAGACCGCGGGGCTCTCCCGCACCACCGGATTCGTCGACGACACCCGCGCCTTCTGCTCCATCCCCGCCCGGCACGACATGTCCCGCCGCCTGGACAGCGGGTTCCTCGCCGAGCTGGTGGCCGAGCACCGGCTGACCGAGGAGGAGGCCTTCGAGGCGGCCGCGGAACTGGTCGCCGTCAATCCGCGCCGGGCGTTCAAACTGTGATCCCGCCGCTGACCCGGGCCCGCGACGGCCGCCCGCCCGCCCCGGTGCGGATGCTCCACCTCGGCCTCGGCGGCTTCTTCCGAGCCCACCAGGCCTGGTACACCGAGAACGCGCCGGACGCCCCGCGGTGGGGCATCGCCGCGTTCACCGGCCGCAGCACGCGGACCGCGGACCGCCTGAACGCCCAGGACGGGATGTACACGCTGGTCGTGCGCGGCCCCGGCGGCGACCGCTTCGAGCGGGTCGGCTCCGTCTCGGCGGCGCACCCCGGCGGCGACCGCACGGCCTGGCTGGAGTACTGGCGCGAACCCCGCCTGGCGGTCGTCACGCTGACGGTGACCGAAGCCGGGTACACCCGGACGCCCGGCGGCGGCCTCGACACCGGCCTCCCGGACGTCCGCGCCGACATCGCGGCGCTCCGCGCCTCCCCGCACGCCCCCGTCCGCACCGCGGCGGCCAGGCTGCTGGCCGGGCTGGCCGCACGGCGACGGGCCGGCGGCGGACCGGTGGCGATCGTGCCGTGCGACAACCTCCCCGGCAACGGCCGGACGATCGCCCGGATCGTCCGGGAACTCGCCGAAGCGATCGGCCCGGCCTGGGCGCCGGCGGCGGCGCACGCCTCCTACGTGGACACCGTCGCGGACCGCATCACGCCCTGGCCGGCGGACGAGACCGCGGCGGCGGTGGCCGCCGCCACCGGCAGGACCGACGCCGCCCCCGTCGTGGCGGAGCCGTTCGCCGAATGGGCGCTGTGCGGAGACTTCCCCGCGGGGCGTCCGCACTGGGAAGCCGCCGGCGCCCGCTTCGTCCCCGACATCACCCCCTACGAGCGCCGCAAGCTCCGGCTGCTCAACGGCGGCCACTCGCTCCTCGCCTACGCCGGCTCGCTCCGCGGCCACACCACCGTCGCCGAGGCCATGACCGACCCGCTCTGCCGGACGTGGCTCACCGAGTGGTGGGACGAGGCGTCCGCCGGACTGGACCCCGATCCCGGCCTGGCCGCCTACCGCACCGCGCTCGTCGAACGCTTCTCCAATCCGCGGATCGCCCACGCCCTCGCCAAGATCGCGGAGAACGGCGCCGACAAACTCCTCGACCGCGTCGTTCCGTCCGTCCACAGCGCACGCCGAAGCGGGGCGCCACCCGTCGCCGCGGCCCGCATCGTCGCGGCATGGCTGCTGTACCTGCGCGCGGACACCGCCCGCCCCGCGTCCGGTTCCCTCCGGGACGCGGCCTGCGACATCCTGCACCGGCTCGACCCAGCGCTGGCCCGCGATCCCGCCCTGGTGGACGCGGTCGCCCTGCAAGCAGGCGAACTGACCCGGAAGTGACGAGCGCAACGCCCCTCCGCATCGCGGGACCGTCTCGCTCTGAGACATCAACGCGCTGCCCCAGGGTGCGCCCCCTCCCCGCCTGCCGGGCATGAACGAGCGGAGCCGAGGCCGTGGCACAGCCCGTCCGCGGCGGCGTCGGGACGTCAGGTCGGTGCGGGTTCTCCGGGCTCCAGCGTGGTGACGAAGAAGTCGACGACGGCGTGCTGCCGGCCGGGGTCGAGGACGGACGCCTCGCCCGAGAAGCTGACCCGGGTCAGGATGACGCCCAGGAATGCCTCGCAGGCGAGTTCGGGATCGACCGTGCCGGGGATCTCGCCGCGACGCCGGGCCGAGCGGAACACGTCCTCCACGACGGCCATGCAGTGGTCGACGAAGTCGCGGCGGAACCCGGCGTAGATGGCGGGGTGGTCCTGCGCCTCCTGGACGCACCGCTGCAGAATCTCCAGGCGCGGACTGGTGAACACCGCGGCCACCGCGGGGACGATCGCGAGCAGGTCGGTGCGCAGCGCGCCCGTCCCGGGCACCGTCAGCCCGGCGGCGAGGGTGCCCAGCGCGTCGAGGACGAGCCGGTCGCGGTCGGGCCAGCGGGCGTAGATGCCGCGCTTGTCGACCCCGGCCCGTGCGGCCACGCTGTTGGTGGAGAACCCCGCGATCCCCCGTTCGGCGAGTTCGTCCACCGCCGCCCGGAGGACCCGCGCGTCGATCGACGGGTCGCGCCGGCGTCCGCGCGGCCGTCCTGCTGGGCTCACTTCACCATCCCCGAGAATTAATGTACCGTGGCGGTACGTTAAATATACGAGATATCGGCCCGGCCCGGTCGGCGTCCCTCACCGTCCGGATCGAGGCCGAACCGCCGGACGTGCCCGACGACCAGGCGCAGGCCCTACCGGCGGTCGCGCACCGGGGACGCCCTACAGCCGCGCGACGCAGGGCAACGTCGCCGCCGAACTCGTTCTCGTCCAGACCGACGACCGAACGCAGGAGGACATCCGATGTTGCAGACGGGCGAAACCGCACCCGATTTCGAACTGCCGGACCAGCACGGCGAACGCGTGCGGCTGAGCGACCTGCTGAGCACCGGGCCGGTGGTGCTGTTCTTCTACCCGGCCGCCCTCAGCCCGGGATGCACCCGCGAGGCATGCCACTTCCGCGACATCGTCGCCGAGTTCGCCGGGCGCGGAGCGGCGATCCTGGGCATCAGCGGCGACGACGTCCGTAAACAGAAGCAGTTCGACGACCGGCACCGGCTCGGTTACCCCTTGCTCTCCGACGACGGCGGGGCCATCGCCCGCGCCTACGGGATCGCGCGGCGCATCCCCGGGCTGCCCGCGAAACGGGCGACGTTCGTCATCGGCGGTGACCGGCGTGTGCTCGCGGCGGTCCACAGCGAGATCAACATGAACGTCCACGCGGACAAGGCGCTGGCCGCACTGCCGAAGTAGCGGACCGGGACGCCGTCCGCCCCGGCGGCGTACGGCGTCCGGGAGACCGGTGGCCGCGCCCATGCCCCCCGCGGAGGCGGACGGCGATGGCGGACGGGCGGTGGCGGACGGGCGGTGGTCAATCGCCGGGGACGGGTGCGGGCCCGGTGCTCGCGCGCAGGACGATCCCAGGCGTCAGGAGCCGGTGCTGGGCCGGCAGCTCGGGCGTCCTCATCCGCTCCAGCAGGAGGTCGATCGCGATGCGCCCCATCTCGTGAACTGTGGAACTTCCAGCCCGTCGCCGGGATCCCCGACACCTACACCGCCGTCAACCGGCAGTCGGGCAAGTGCCTGGACGTCAACGGGCTGTCCACCGCGGACGGCGCCGCGGTGCAGCAGTGGACCTGCAACGGCGGCGCCAACCAGCGGTTCACGCTCCGTAAGGTCACCTCCTCTGGGAGCGATTCCCACGACTACCAGCTCGTCGCCCGGCACAGCGGCAAGTGCGTCGATGTCAGCGGGATCTCCACCGCGCCGCGGGCGCTGATCCATCAGTGGCCCTGCAACCCCGCCGACCGGACCGGCCCCGCGAACCAGACATGGCGGCTGCTGGGACGCTGATCGCCCCGTCCGGCGCCGACGGTCCGGACGGACGGCCTGACCACTCCGGCGCGCGCCGCACTCGTCGATCCAGCGGGATCGACGAGTGCGGCGCCGCCCGCCCCGGGCGGGTTATCGGGGAGACGCCCCACGCCTCTCGCCGGTAGAGGTCTGCCATGCGCCGGGTCGCCGGCCGATGCCGCCTCGGCCGTCCAGGGCCCGATGACGTACACCGGGTTCATCGGACGGGTCCGGTGCCCGGTCAACCGAACGTCCGCCGACATCTTCGGCCGGCCGGACGCCCGCTCGTCAGCCGGGGGCGGTGGCGGGCCAGAGCCGCAGGTGCGGCACCAACAGCTCGGCGAGCTCGCCGGGGGCCTGGTCGGGGATCCAGTGGCTCACTCCGGCCAACGTCACGAAGGTGTAGGGGGCCTGGACGTGGCGAGCGCAGCGCTGCGCCGCCCGCCGGGAGATGGCCACGTCGCCATCGGACCACACGAACAACGTCGGACGGCGCACCGGCGCGCGGGCGGCGCGCGGGTCGACCAGCGGCATGGCCCGGTACCAGTTGATCGCGGTGCGCAGTGTCTCCGGGCCGGTGAACCGGGCCGCGTCCCGCCGGGCCTGCTCCGGGGACAGACCGGACCGGACCAGCGTCCGGACCGGGTTGACGAGCAGCAGCCGTTCGGGCAGCCACGGCAACTGGAAGAAGTACATGTACCAGGACTTCAGTCCCTGCACGCTGGTGAACATCGCCGTCAGGAACGCGAACGGGTGCGGCACCGACAGGGCCGTCAGGCTGGCCACCCGCTCGGGGTGGGCGGCGGTCAGTGCCCAGGCCACCGCCGCGCCCCAGTCGTGGCCGACCACATGGACCGGGCCACCGGCGGCCCGGGCGTCGATCAGGGCGACGACGTCGGCGACGAGTTCCTCGATGCGGTAGGCGAGGCGTCCGCGCGGGCTGGCCTTCGGGCTGTAGCCGCGCTGGTCCATCGCCAGGACGCGGTAGCCGTGCGCGGTGAGCAGCGGGGTCAGCGCGTCCCAGCTGTCGGCGTGCTGCGGGAACCCGTGCAGCAGCACCACCGGCTCACCGCCGGCGGGCCCGCTCTCGATGACGTCGAACTCCAGCCCGGCTCGGCTGATCGTGATCATCGGCTCACTCGCTCTCGGGGTCGGGGTCGGCGGCGAGTCCGCGCAACAGGGTCCGGACGAGCGCGTCGTAGTGGGCGTCGTGGTCGGTGATGAACGCGATACCGCGCAGCTCCAGACTGGTCGCGCCGTGGCAGCCCGCCCAGATCCGTTGGGCGATCTCATCGGGATCTCCGGGCCGCAGGTGCCCGGTCGCGATGCCCAGCTGGACCGCGTCGATCAGTCGCTCGAACGCCGCGAGCGCCATCATGCGGACCTCCGGGGACGGTTCGAACCCCGCGATCGGCAGGTCGAACATCAACTGGTACATCGCGCGGTTGGCCAGCGCGAACGCGCGGTAGTTGCCCATTCCGGCGGTGATCGCGCCGAGGGGGTCGGCGGCGACGGGCCGGACGGTGACCGCGGCCGCGAGCTCGGCGAAGCCCTGTTCGAGCAGCGCGTTGAGGATGCCGTCCTTGGAGCCGAACCGGTTGTACACCCCCATCGGGGCCACCCCGGCGCGCGCGGCGATGTCGCGGATCGCCAGCCCCGAGGGGCCGCGCTCGTCGAGCAGCTCACGGGCCGCCCGCAGCAGCGCCTCGCGGACCACCAGCGCCGACGTCCGTCCCCGGCTCACATCTGCCCCCGGGGGCGGCGGGTCGGTGTCCGGAACGGGGCGGGCGGCGGCGGTGATGGCATGCGGCCATGCAACCACGCCGCCGACATACGTCGCTCGCGGACGTGTCGCCGGCCCCGGCGAGGGCGGCCATGGCGGCGATGTCACGTGACGGCTCCGCGCCGCCCCGGCGCCGCCGGCCCGCCGCCGGCCTCGGGGTGCGCGTCGGGAAGGGCGCGGACGGCCGCCAGCGAGGCGTCCGTCAGGCCGAATTCCCGACCGGGGACGCCCAGCCTTCCCGCGATCGCCGCCCGGGCGACGTGCGCCAGCACCCGGGGGCCGAACATCGTGGCCGGCGACGCCATCATCATGATCAGGTCGAAGTACCTCCCGGAGAGGTACGGGTCGGCCACGGCCGCGCGCAGCACCAGGTCGATCCAGCGCCGCGCGGCTTCCCCGCCGCGCCGTGGTCGCGCCCCGCGCAGGGCGATGTCCGGCCAGCGCAGGTCCTCGCCGCCGGCCACCATCCACGCGGTCGCGACGTTCTTGGCCAGCCGGCGCTGGAACTCCCGCTCGAAGCCCGGCCGGGTCCGGGCCGGGCGCGGCCGGACGCCGCGGCGCGGCGGGTCGGCGTAGTCTCGCAGGCACTCGCCCAGGACCAGCGCGTCGGTGGCGGCCACGGTCATGCCCTGGCCGTAGATCGGGTTGAACGCGCACACCGCGTCGGCGGTGGCCACGAAACCGGGCGGCCACCTGGTCAGCCGCTCGAAGCGGCGCAGCCGGTTGGTCGGCGTGCGATGGCCCCGGATCGGGGTCAGCGGGCGGGCGATCCGGATGCACTCGTAGATCGTCGGATCAGGCAGGTCGCGGGCCCACTGCAGGAACCCCGCCTCGTCGGTGGGCGGGGCGGCGCCGGCGAACCCGCCGAGGGTGACGTGCCACTGATCCTTCTCGATACCCAGCACCAGCCCGCTTCGGGGGTTGTCCGGGGCCCGGCCGTTGACCACGATCCCGGACCATTCGCCGGGGAACCCCTCGGGTTTGGCGTAGAAGCGCGACGCGTAGCCGATGCCGGAGGTGATGGTCTCCTCGACCACCTCTCCGCAGCCCAGCTCGCGCAACCAGTCCGGCGCCTTGGAGCGGCGCCCGCTCGCGTCGACCACCAGGTCCGCGGCGAGCACGAAGGCGGCGCCGACGTGCGCGCCGCGATGACGCACCCGCACGCCGGTGACCCGCCCGGACCCCGGCCGACCCGCCGGGCCGCCGGTGTCCAGGCCCACCACTTCCGTGCCCCCCAGCAGCCGCAGCCGGGAGTGCGCGGCCAACCGCTCCCGGATCTGCCACTCCAGCAGGAACCGGCTGTAGACCACGAACTCGTCGTCGATGGGCGTGAGCGGCAGCGGCCCGAACGGCGACACCACCTGGAACGGCACGCGGCCGCGTTCGACGGTCGCCCCGGCGGCTCTCAGGTCCTCCTCGATCCCCGGGAACAGCTCCTCGATGATCTCCCGGCCGCGCAGCAGCAGGCCGTGCGCGTGGTACGACTGCGGCGCCCCGGGCCGGTGCGCCGGCGACTCCGGGAAACGGTCCCGGTCGACCAGGGTGACCCGATCGAAGTGATCCAGCAGTACCCGCGCCGCGAGCTGGCCGCCCATGCCGCTCCCGATCACCACCGCGTCACCGCGCGCCGACGGCGGCGCACGGTGCGGACCTCCGCGAGATCCGGGTGCCGTCCTGGTCATCACAACCTCCAGTGGAACGATGCCCCCGAGTTGTAGATCGACGTAATGCGACTGTAGAACGCTGTTATATAAATGGCAAGCCTGGCCGGCGGATCGACCGGAACCGGGACGGAAAGCCGCGTCAGACGGCCGCCCGGTCGGGCGCCGGCGTGACTTCTCGCCCGATGCCGGTCGGTTCCCGTATCCGGGGGGCGCATCCCGCGAGGCGCGAGACCCGCTTCGGCGACCGGCGCCGAGACACCGTCCGCAGGACCCGCAACGGCCTGGAGACGGCGCGCCGCCCAGTCAGGCGTCGACCGACCGGCCCGAGGCGAGGACGCCCAGGCCGAACAGGTCGACGACCTCGTTGATCAGGGTCTCGGCTCGGGAGGCGTCGAGGTAGTCGTCGACGAACATCTGGGAGAGTCCGTAGACCAGTGCCTGGGCGGCGATCCTGATCAATTCGGGGTCGGCCCGCCGGAGTTCGCCGCGCCGCTGGCCCGCGACGATCATGTCGGTGATGGCGTTCGTGAACGCGCGGTGCCCCTCCTCGATGGCAGGGGAACGGTCCGCGGCGAAGAGGACCGTCCGCAGGAGCGCGAAACGGTGCGGATGGGCCAGGGCGTAGTGGACGAAAGCGGTGCCCAGGGCCCGGAACGGCAGGGCTTCGGCCGAGCGCACCGCGGCCAACTGGACCACGCCGAAGTCCACCATGACGGCCTCCGCCACGGCCGCCATGAGGGCCGCCCGGTCGGGGAAATGCCTGAACGGCGCCGCGGGCGAGACTCCCGCCCTGCGCGCCACCTCCCGGACGGTCACCGCTTCGGCGCCGCCCTCGTCCAGCAGCTCGACGGCATGCTCGACCAGCTTCTCCGGCAGGGACCCATGGTGATAGGGCCGTCCCGTCGTCTTCATGCGGCCAGTCGTACCACACCTTGACAGGCGGAGAGGGGATAGATGTAATCAGCGATTACATCAACGTAATCGATGCTTACATCGGAGTGCACATGGACTTGCGACGCGGTGGTCGGGCCCGGGAGATCGACGCCGAGCTCCACCCGAGCCAGGGAAGACTGCCCGACGGCCTGGCAGGGACCCTCTACCGCAACGGCGCGGGCAACCATCTGTCCGACTACGTCATCGACGGAGACGGCCTGGTCAGCGCCGTCACCTTCGCGCCCGGCAGGCCGGTGCGGGTCCGCTCCCGCTATGTGCGCACCCCCTCCTACCGGGCGTCCCTCGACGCCCGCGGCGACGAGGGACCGCCGCCCCGCCTGGGCGGGGCCAACGCCCTGGGCGGGCGGCTCCGCAACATGCTCCGCCCGCCCGCCGCGCAGGCCAACACATCGGTGACGATGATCGACGACAGGCTGCTGGCGCTCTGGGAAGCGGACATGCCCTGGGAGCTGGACCCGGCCACGCTCGAGACCCTCGGCCGCTGCGACCTCGACGGCGGGCTCAAGCCGTCCGGCCGCTTCGGACCGCCCTACACGCCCTATTCGGCCCACCCGTGCTGGGACCCCTCCGCCGCCGCTCTCTGGAACTTCGGCTGCGTCTACGCCCCGCGCCCCAGGCTGGAGATCTACCGCAGCAAGCGCGGCGGGCCGACCGAACATGTGCGTTCGATCCGCATCCCCCGCCGCTTCATGGTCCACGACTTCGCGATGACCGCCACCCACCTCGTGTTCTGCCTCGGCCCCGTCATCCTCGACATGGCCGCGATGATGTCCGGCCGCCTCCCGACCTTCCAGTCGATGCGCTGGCACGGCGACCAGCCCACCCGCATCCTGCTCGTCCCCCGCGCAGGTGGCCCGTTCCGCGTCGTCGAGACCGAACCGTGGTTCCAGTGGCACTTCGCCGGCGCCTACGACGACGGCCCCGACATCGTCTTCGACCTGGTCCGCTTCCGGTCCTGGACCGTCATGCACGAGGCCATCTCCAGCATCGGCCATCTGACCGACCCGTCCTGCCTCCCCGTCGGCCGCCTCTGGCGCTACCGCGTCGGAACGTCCGGCAAGGTCGAGGCCCACCAGCTCAACACCCTGCCGCTCGAGTGGCCGACCATCGACGCCCGGCTGTCCACCGCGGGCCACCGGCACGTCTACGGCGCCGCCGCGACCCACTCCACCACCGGCATCGCGTTCACGGCGGTCGCGCGCTACGACACCGAGACCGGCGAGGCCGACGCACACGACCACGGGCCGGGCCGGCTGGTCGGCGAGCCGCTCTTCGTTCCCCGCGACCCCGAGAAGACCAGCGGCGAGGGCTGGCTCATCGTCTACGTGAACGACATCGCCGCGGGAACCACGAACATCGTCGTCTACAACGCCCTGGCCGTCGCGGACGGCCCCGTCTGCACCCTTCCCGTCCCCGAAAGCCTCGGTTACACCTTCCACGGCCAGTGGGCGCAGGCCCGCCCATGAAGCGCCTCGCCTCCTTCGGGCGCAACGGCCTGATCTTCAACGTCGTCGACCAGGGCCCCCCGGACGGCGACATCGCGGTCCTCCTCCACGGCTTCCCCCAGACCTCGAGTTCCTGGGAGGCCCTGGCCCCCCACCTGCACGCCGAGGGTTACCGCACCCTCGCCCCCGACCAGCGCGGATACTCGCCGGGAGCCCGCCCTCGCGGCAGGTACGCCTACCGCATGTCCGAGCTGGTGAACGACGTCCTTGCCCTCATCGCGACGGCCGCCCCCGACGCTCGCAGGGTCCACGTCATCGGCCACGACTGGGGCGCGGCGGTCGCCTGGGCACTGGCCGCCGCCCACCCGAACGTCCTGTCCACGCTGACGGCCCTGTCCGCCCCCCACCCCGCGGCGTTCATACGCTCCCTCTTCACCAGCCGCCAGTTCCTCATGTCCTGGTACATGTACTTCTTCCAGCTCCCCTGGATCCCAGAACTGGCCCTGCGCCGCCTCTACCGCTCACGCGACTTCGGCATCGCCACGAGGTTCGCCGCAGGCCGGCCCGAGGCCAACACCCTGAGGGACGTCACGTTCCTGATGACGTCGGGCGCCCTCACCCCGGCGCTCAACTGGTACCGGGCCATGCCCTTCAACCCCCCGGGGCGCCTCGCACCGGTCACCGTCCCCACGCTGTTCATCGCCGGCGACGCCGACCCCGCCCTCGGCCCCGAAGGCGCCGCCCTGACCCGCGACCACGTCACCGGCCCCTACACCTTCCACACCCTCCGCGGTGTGGGCCACTGGATCCCCGAACAGGCCGCCCCCGAAGTGGCCGCCCTCCTCGAACCCCACCTCTCCCGCTGACCACATCGGAAGAGCGCATCCGGCTGGTGAAGCTGGAAGTCGCAGGCCGCGCCGCAAGCGGAGACGCCGGAGTCCCTGGGCCGGGAGCGGGCGGACTCCCGGCCCAGCCGACCGGTACGCGGTGCCGGGACCTCGCCGGAGGCCATCAGGGGATGGGGGCGTTGTAGCTCATGAGAGCGGCGCACTGCGCCGTCACCCTCAGTTCGGTGACGGTGCAGCCGCGGACCTCCGGGAACACGGTCCGGTACTGCGAGGGATCGATCCCGAGCAGCCCGCACAACGTCAGCCGCAGCAGCGTGTCGTGCGCGACCACCAGCACGTTCTCGCCCCTGTGACGGGACGCGGCGCGCCGTAGTGCCGCCGTTCCCCGTTCGACGGCCTTGCGCGGGTCCTCGGCACCCGGAAACACTCCCCGCACCGGGTCGGCGAGAAACGCCTCCGCGTCCGCCGGCGGCAACTCGGCGAGGGTGCGGCCCTCGGCCGAGCCGAAGTCCAGTTCGGCCAGGTCGCCGTCGATCAGCATCGGACGGTTCAACGCGGTCGCGGCGGGCGCGGCCGTCGCGCGCGACCGCTTCAGCGGCGATGCCCAGACCGCGTCCACGCGTTCCCCCGCGGCCCAGCGTCCGAGGCGTTCGGCCTGGTCGCGGCCGGTGCCGGTGAGCGCGATGTCGCTCACTCCCGCGTAGCGGTTCTCCGCCTGCCACTCGGTGTCGCCGTGCCGGACCAGGTAGAGGGTGGAGCTCATCCCCGCGTCACCCCCGCTTCCGTGCGTGCGCGGGCGCCTCGGCGGGGCGACCGCTCCCCCGCCGTCCTGACGCGAGCCGGTTCGAACGAACACCCTCGCACGGCATGACTCCCTCAATTCATCATCATTAGATGAGGAGTTATAACATCAAATCACCATACCGAGCTCGAAACACGGCCCGCGAGACTCGGTGGCCACGGCGGTACCGGGCCGGCCGGCCCGCCCCTTGTGACTGTTAGCGGCCCGCCGACGCCGGCGTGAGGTTTGTTAACATCGCGCTGCGTATCTCCCGTTCGGTGCCCCGGCCCCCCGTCCTGGAGCGCGCGGCCACGAGAGGATCGCAGCATGACCAAGGACAACAGCGGTCGCCGCGGGCCCGAGGCGCGGCGGCAGGCCATCGCCGACCACGTGCTGTCGGTGGGCTCGGCCGGCGCGGGCGAGCTGGCCGAGCGCTTCGGCGTGAGCCTGATGACGGTGCACCGGGACCTGGACGAGCTGGAGCGGCAGGGCATCGTCCGCAAGTACCGGGGCGGCGTGACCGCGCAGCCGTCGGGGGTGTTCGAGAGCAACGTCGCCTACCGGATGAAGTCCATGCAGGCGGCCAAGAACGCGATCGCCGCCAAGGCCGCCGCGCTGGTGGAGCCGGGCATGTCGGTCATGCTCGACGACTCCACCACCACGCTGGCGCTGGCCCGCAGGCTCGGCGGCGTCACCCCCCTGACGGTGATCACGAACTTCCTGGAGACCACCAACCTGCTGGCCCGCGAGCGCGACGTCAGGCTGGTGGCGCTGGGCGGCGAGTACGACGCGCTGCACGACTCCTTCCTCGGCGTCTCCTGCGTGGACGCCATCGGCGCGCTGAACGTCGACCTCTGCTTCGTGTCGACCTCGGCCGTCTCCTCCGGGTTCACCTACCACCAGGAGCAGCACATCGTGTCGGTCAAACGGGCGATGCTGGAGTCCGCGCAGCGCAACGTCCTGCTGATCGACCATTCCAAGCTCGGACGCGTCGCGCTGCATCGGGTCGCGCCGCTGTCGGTGTTCGACCGCGTCATCGTCGACGACGGCGCGGACCCCGAGGCGCTGCGCGAGCTGGACGAGCACAAGGTCGCCTACGAGGTGGCCGTCACCAGGTAGGCGCCGCGACGGCGCGCCCGGCCCACCGCCGTCGCCGGTCTCCGTTTCGTCATCCGGGAGCCACCGGCGTCCGGGCTCTCGCCCGTGCGGCCGACCCGTCCTAACACGTGGCCTTGTTGTTATCGCACAACTATGTACCACTCCGGGTCGGCGTCCGCGCACACCGGATGCAGGCCCGGGCGCACGACCGTGACCGTCCGCCTTGACCAGTGTGAACCTGACCGGCGATGCGACCTCGATACGCCGGGAGCGGTCGCGGGCGTCACCGCCCGAGCCACCGGGGCACGCGCGCGGAACGGTGCGTAAGTGATGTCTTGACACCTATCAGCCGCATCTCTACGCTCAACCTCACACTTCTTGATGTTAAATACCAAGAACTTGATGCAGGATCGAGGACGGCGTCATGACCGGCCATTCCCACGAGGCGCTGGCTCCGTACGGCCTCCGCTGCGAGCACCTGGCCGAGCCGCTGGGGATCGACGAGCGCTCCCCGCTGCTGTCGTGGCGGCTCGCCTCCGGCCGCCGGGGCGACGCGCCCGCGTCGTGCCGCGTGCTCGTCCGGGACGAGCACGGCACGACCGTGTGGGAGAGCGGCGAGATGGCCGACCCGGCCGCCACGGCCGTCCGCTACGCGGGTGCTCCGCTGGAGCGGCGCACGCGGTACCGCTGGCAGGTGACCGTGACGGGCGCGGACGGCGCGGGAGCCGAGGCGTCCTCCTGGTTCGAGACCGGCCGGTTCGGCGCGGCGGACTGGCGGGCGTCCTGGATCGCCCACGACCCGGCCGCCCTCGACGTCGTGGACGCGCCCGAGGAAGGCGAACTGGCGCTCGCCGACCACGGCCTCTCCCCCGCCGTCCGGCTGCGCCGCCCCTTCGACGCGCCGGACGCGCCGCCCGTCCGCGCCCGCATCTACGTCACCGCGCGCGGCCTGTACGAGATGCGGATCAACGGCCGGCGCGTCGGCGACCACGAGCTCGCGCCCGGCTGGACCGACTACCGCGACCGCATCGACTACCAGACCTACGACGTCACCGGACTGATCGGGACGGGCGAGAACGTCCTGGCCGCGACCCTCGCGGACGGCTGGTGGAGCGGTTTCGTCGGATTCGATCCGCGCCGCCTCGGCGCTCACTACGGGAGCTTCCCGCAGCTCCTGGCCGAGCTGCACGTGGACCACGCCGACGGCCGCCGCGAGGTCATCGGCACGGACGCGACGTGGTCGGCCCGCCGCTCGCCCCTGAGGTACGCCGACCTGCTGAAGGGCGAGTGCCTCGACCTGCGCCGCGAGACCCCCGGCTGGGACCGTCCGGGCTTCGCCGGTGACGACTGGTTGCCCGCGGTGGTCACCGGCACCGACCACGAACCGCTCACCGCGTCGGTCGCGCCGCCGGTCCGCGCCGTCCGGGAACTGGCGCCCCGCACCGTCACCCGGGTCGGCGACGACCGCCATCTGGTCGACTTCGGGCAGAACTTCGCCGGCCGGGTGCGGCTCACCGTCCGCGCCCCGGCCCGCGGCGCCCGCGTCGTGATCCGGCACGGCGAGGTCCTGGACGAGGACGGCGCCCTCTACACCGACAACCTGCGCACCGCGGAGGCGACCGACGTCCTCATCGGGGACGGGAGCGGCGGCGAGGTCGTCTTCGAGCCGCGCTTCACCTACCACGGCTTCCGCTACGCCGAGGTGACCGGGCCCGCCGAGCTGCGGACCGCCGACGTCACCGGCGTCGTCCTGCACAACGACACTCCCTGGACGGGCGATTTCGCCTGCTCCGATCCCGACGTCCAGCGGCTGCACGCCAACATCGCGTGGGGGCAGCGTTCCAACTTCGTCAGCGTCCCGACGGACTGCCCCCAGCGGGACGAGCGGCTGGGCTGGCTCGCCGACGCGCAGGTGTTCCTGCCGACCGCCTGCCTGAACGCCGATGTCGCCGCGTTCTTCGAGGGCTGGCTGCGGGAGGTGCGCGGCGCCCAGTCGCCCGACGGCTGCTTCACCAACGTGGCGCCGCGGCTGGCCGGAGTGGCGGACCAGGGCGCGCCGGGCTGGGGCGATGCGGGCGTCCTGGTCCCTTGGCACCTGTACCGGACGTACGGGGACGAGCGGTTCCTGGAGCGCAACCTCGACGCGATGTGCGCCTGGGTCGATTTCGTCCACCGCCACAACCCCGACCTGGTGTGGCGGAACGGCGTGGGCCCCCACTTCGCCGACTGGCTCGCACCCGCTCCCACACCGCGCGAGGTGGTGGCCAGTGCCTACTTCGCCCGCAGCACCGACCTCACGGCCCGCGCGGCGCGCGTACTCGGAAGAGACGGCGCCGCGACGAAGTACCAGACCCTCGCCGCGCGCATCCGCAAGACGTTCAACGAACGCTTCGTCTCCCCCGACGGCGAGATCGAAGGCGACACGCAGACCGGCTACCTGCTGGCCCTGGCATTCGACCTGCTGCCCGAAGAGCTGGTGCCGAAAGCCGCCGAGCGCCTGGTCGCGCTGGTGGAGGCCGCCGGCCCCGGCCCCCGCACGGGTTTCCTCGGCGTCGGCCTGCTGGCCCCCGTGCTGGACGGCATCGGCCGTCCCGACCTCGCGCACGCGCTGCTGCGCCGCACCGACCCGCCGTCCTGGCTGTACCCGCTGCGGCACGGCGCCACCACCGTCTGGGAGCGCTGGGACGGCTACACGCCGGAGCGCGGATTCCAGGCGCCCGCCATGAACTCGTTCAATCACTACGCGCTGGGTTCGATCGGCGAATGGCTCTACCAGGGCGTCGCCGGGCTGGCCCAGGCGCCGGGCTCCACCGGCTACCGGGAGCTGCTGATCCGGCCCCGTCCCGGCGGGCTGGAGTGGGCCCGCGCCGCGTACGAGTCGGTCCGCGGCACCGTCCGCACGACCTGGAGCCGGGCGGGCGGCGAACTGCGGCTGGAGGTGGGCGTGCCGCCCGGCGCGGCCGCGACCGTCCACGTGCCCACCGGCGACCCCGCGAGCGTGCGCGAGAGCGGGACGCCGGTGGCCGACGCCGCCGGGGTCACGGTCCTGGGCACCGCGCCTGGAACGCTCCTGTGCCGGGTGACCTCGGGGGACTACCGCTTCACCGCGGACGAACCGCCGAGCACCGTCCCCTAGCGGACTCGGCGGGAACGGCCGCCGCGGCCCCGGCCGCGGCACCGGTGGCGGCCCGCGCGGGCCGCCGGATCCCTCGCGGCACAGGGCCGCGGGGTGCGAGGAGGACTCATGACATCGTCGCTTCGGACAGCTTCTCTCACCCGCCGCGGCTTTCTCGGGCTGAGCGGCGGGGTCGCCGCCATGGGCGCGCTCGCGGCCTGCGGCGGCACCTCGGGCTCCGGCGGCGGCGCCGGAACGCTCCAGCTCGTCGGCGTCGCCGACCAGCAGAAGGCCCTGGAGCCGCTCGTCAAGGCCTACACCAAGAGCGAGTTCAACACATCGTTCGCGCCCACCGACCAGGTGCAGACCTCGGTGCGCACCCGGCTCGGCGCGGGCAACGCCCCGGACGTCCACGTCGTCTTCCCGGGCAACGGGTCGGCGATGAGCATGGTGCAGATCTCGCAGGCCGGGCTGCTGGCCGACCTCAGCGACCAGGCATGGGCCGAGCGCATCCCGGCGACGCTCAAGCCCGCCTTCCAGAACGACGGCAAGACCTACGTCTACTCCGCCGGATCCAGCGTCATCGGCGCCGTCTACAACAAGAAGGTGTTCGAGGACGCCGGGGTCGAGCCGCCCGCGACGTGGAGCGAGTTCCTGGACGTCTGCGAGAAGATCAAGGCCAAGGGCAAGATCCCGATCGCCCTGGGGGCGCAGACCCCGTGGGTCACGCAGCTGATCACGTACGCGCTGGTGCCGTCCACGGTCTACGCGAAGAACCCGCGTTTCGACGAGCAGATGAAGGCGGGGTCGGCCGGTTTCGCGGGCTCCGGCTGGGCGCAGGCGTTCGAGATGTACCTGGAGCTGCAGAAGCGCGGGTTCTTCAACGACAACCCCAACGGCACCACCTTCGAGCAGCAGACGGCGATGGTCGCCACCGGCGAGGCCGCGATGGCGATCCAGGTGTCGGCGGTGCTGCCGGACTTCCGCAAGCAGGCCGCCGGCCCGGACGCCCTGGGCATGTTCCCGGTGCCGGGCGCCGACGAGGAGAAGGAGTGCTGGATCCCCGCCGGCGTCGTGGTCGGGCTGGGCGTCAGCGCGCGGGGCAAGAACCTCGACGAGGCCAAGGCGTTCATCGAGTTCCTCGGCGAGCAGAAGAACATGAACGCCTGGGCCGAGGCCGTGGCGTGCGTCCCGCTGACCCGGGACGCCACCTCCAGGGTCGACCCGGCGCTGGAGTCGTTCCTGCCGTTCGTCGACGGCGGCAAGGCCGTGCCGTTCATGGACCAGGCCTGGCCCAACGCCGAGGTCCAGCCCGCGCACTTCGCCGCCGTCCAGGAACTGCTCGGCGGGCGCACCACCGTCCCCGAGGCGCTGGCCAAGCTGGACGAGACCTACCGGAAGAAGTCCTGAGTCGTGACCTCCACCCTCGGTTCCGCCCCGGCCGCGAAGGAGACCGTCCCCGCGAAGCGCCCGCCCGCTCGGGGCCGGCGGCGCGGCGGCGGGTTCCTGAGCCCGCCGTGGTGGTTCGCCGCCCCCGCCCTGGCCGTGTACGCGCTCGTGGTGCTGTACCCGGCCGCCGCGGGCACGGTGTACGCCTTCACCGACTGGAACGGCCTGGGCGAGCGCGACTTCATCGGCCTGGACAACTTCTTCCGGTTGTTCGACGACGAGGCGGCGCGCGGTTCCCTGACCAACACGCTGCTGCTGACCGTGGCGATCGTGTTCGTGCAGAACGGCATCGGGCTGCTGCTCGCGCTCGGGGTGCACACCAGGATCAAGTCGCGGTCCGCGCTGCGGGTGATCTTCTTCGCCCCGGCCGTGGTCAGCCCGGTGATGGTGGCGTTCCTGTGGAAGTACATCTACAACCCCGCGCCCGAGGCCGGCGTCAACGGAATCCTCGGCGCGGTCGGCCTCGGCGGGCTCCGGCAGGACTGGCTCGGCGATCCCGGCCTGGCGCTGTGGTCGGTGGCCGGCATGGTGATCTGGCAGTTCGCCGGCTACTCGATGGTGATCTTCCTGGCCGGGCTGGAGGGCGTCCCGGAGGAGCTGCACGAGGCGGCGATGATCGACGGCGCGGGGCGGTGGCAGCGGTTCCGGCACGTCACCTGGCCGCTGCTGGCGCCCGCCGTCACCATCAACCTGATGCTGTCGACCATCGGCGGCCTGAAGCTGTTCGACCAGGTGTACGCCGCGACGAACGGCGGCCCGGGGTACGCCAGCGAGACGCTGTCCACGGTGCTGTACAAGCAGGCGTTCGTGTTCGGCAACTACGGCTACAGCACCGCGATCGCCCTGGTGCTCGCCCTGTTCGTCGCCGCGGTGTCGATGGTGCAGATCTACTACCTGCGCGGCCGGGAGGTCTCGGCATGAGCGGCGGCCCCGTCCGGACGGCCTGGGCGGCCGTCCTCGGAAAGGACACGGCATGAACCCCCGGTACGGGCTGCGCACCTTCGGCCTGGAGCTCGTGATGATCGCCGCCGCCGTGGCCTTCCTGTTCCCGGTGTACGCGCTGATCACGATGTCGTTCAAGGATCCGCGGCAGATCGCCGAGTCGCCGCTGGCGCCGCCGACCAGTCCCGACCTGGACAACTACGCCGACGCCTGGACGCGCGCCGAGATCGGCCCCGCGCTGATGAACAGCACGGTCATCACGGTGGTCAGCCTGATCGCGCTGATCGCGATCGGCTCGCTGGCCGCCTACCACCTGTCGAGGCGGGTGACCCGGCTGGGCTACGGGATGTACATGCTGTTCCTGCTGGGCATCGTGCTGCCGTTCCAGCTCGGGATGATCCCGCTGTTCAAGATGGTGGACTCGGCCGGGCTGCTCGGCACCTATCCCGGGATCATCATCTTCTACACCGGCATCCAGCTCCCCTTCACGATCTTCCTTTACACGGGGTTCGTCCGGGCTCTGCCGGCCGACTACGCCAACGCGGCGCTGATCGACGGCGCCGGGCACTTCCGCGCGTTCACCCAGGTCGTGTTCCCGCTGCTGCGGCCGGTCACCGGCACGGTGCTGATCCTCAACGCGGTGTTCATCTGGAACGACCTGCTGACGCCGCTGCTCTACCTGGGCGGCTCCACGCGCGAGACGGTGCCGGTGCGGATCTTCGCGTTCGTCGGCCAGTACGTCTCCGACAACGGGCTGGTGTTCGCGGGGCTCGTGCTGGCCTCGCTGCCGATCCTGGCGGTGTTCCTGGTGCTGCAGAAGTACGTCATCAAGGGCTTCGCCAGCGGGCTGAAAGGATGAGCCCCGCGATCCCGCCGCGGCTGCGGACCGTCCTCGACGCGCCGCCGCGCACCCACTCCCCCGCGCCGATCTGGTGGTGGAGCGGCGAGCGGCTGGACCGGCGGCGCCTGCGCGACCAGCTCGAGCGGTTCGCCTCCGGCGGCGTGTACAACCTCGTGATCCTGAACCTGGCGCCATCCGGGCCGATGTTCGGGGCGGACGCCGACGAGCCGGCCTTCTTCAGCGACACCTGGTGGGAACTGCTCGACGGCGTCTGCGAGGACGCCCTGGAGCTGGGCGTCTCGCTCTGGTTCTACGACCAGCTCGGGTTCTCGGGCGCCGATCTGCAGGCCCGCCTGGTCCGGGACGTGCCCGTGTACGCCGGGCAGTGGCTCGACCGGGACGGCGGTGTCTCCACGCGCGGGTTCGACTACCTCTCCGCGGAGGCGTGCGCCGCTCTGCTGGACCGCGTCCACGGCGAGTACGAGCGGCGGCTGGGGCATCGGCTCGGCACCGCGATCGTCGGCTCCTTCCAGGACGAGCTGCCGTCGATCCCCACCTGGACCCGGGGGTTCGCCGAGGCGTTCGCCGCCCGCCGCGGCTACGACCTCGCCCCGCACCTGCCGTCCCTGTGGAAGGGCGGGGACGAGGCGGACCAGCGGGTCCGGCGCGACTTCCACCTGACCCGGGGCGAACTCGCCGAGGAGGCGTTCTTCCGCCCATTGGCCGAATGGCACCGGCGGCACGGGCTCCTGCACGGCTGCGACCAGCAGGATCCCGCGCGTGCCGGGCGTCCCGTGGACGGCGTCCGGCTGTACGCCGACTATGCCCGCACGCATCGCTGGTTCGGAGCCCCCGGATCCGACCATCACGGCGATGCGCGCGTGCACTCCTCCCTGGCCCATCTGTACGGGCGCGACCGGGTGTGGATCGAGTCGTTCCACTCCAGCGGGTGGGGCGGGACTCTGGAGGAGACCTTCGACTGGCTCCTGCCGTGGTTGCGCGCGGGCGCCACCCTCTACAACCCGCACGCGTCCTACTACACCACCAAGGCCGGCTGGTGGGAGTGGGCGCCGCCCTCCACGGACTGGCGCCAGCCCTACTGGCGGCATCACCGCGTCTTCGCCGAGGCCGTCACCCGCCTGTGCGCGGCGTTGTCCCTGGGGCGGCACGTGTGCGACGTCGCCGTCCTGTTCCCCACGGCGACCGCCCAGGCGGGGTCGCGGCTGGACGGTGTCGACTCCTTCGCCGCCGAGGCCCAGGACACCTACCGGGCACTGGTGGGCGACATGGCATGGTTCCAGATGGTTCCGGGCGCCCTGGACCGGTTGGGGATCGACGCCGACGTCGTGGACGACGACTCCGTCCAGCGCGCCGTGGCCGGCGGCGGGCGGCTCGCGGTGGCCGGCGAGTCCTACGGGACGGTCCTGCTGCCGGCGTGCACGGTCCTGGAAGGCGACACCGCACGCCGTCTCCTCGCCCTGATCGAGGCCGGTGGACGAGTCGTCGCGATCGGCCCGCCGCCCCGGCTCGGCGTCGGCGACCCCGAGGCGGACGCGGCCGTGGCCCGCCTGGCGTCCCTGGCCGAGACCGTCGCCGGCGCCGACTCCCTCGCGCCCGTCCTGCGCGACGCGCGACGGGTGGAGGCCCCCGTCCCCGCCCTGGTGCGCGAGGTGGACGGCGCGACGGTCGTGTTCGTGACGGCCAGCGCGTCGATGGCCAGCCGCGTGTCGGTGGGCCGCCCCGACGAACGCGGCATCGACCTGGGCTGGCTGGACGTCGCCTACGACTTCGACCCCGGCCGGTACCACCGGGACATGCGGGTGCGGGTCAACGGCGTCACGGGAGCGGCCTTCCTGGCCGGCCCCTTCGGCGGCGAGCCGCGGCCCCTTCCCACGGTCCAGGGGCCGTCGTGGGTCGACGTGGTCGTCCCGTTCGACGACGCCCCCGCCGCTCTGCTGATCTTCCCCGGTGACGAGGACGGCCCCCCGCGGGCGCCGTCCGAGCGCCCCGACCGCGAGATCGTCCTGGACTCCCGCTGGGACATGGAACTGGTGCCGACGCTCGACAACACCTGGGGGGACTTCGCCCGGCCTCGCGGTGAGACGCCGGTGCTGGAGACCTGGCGGCTGTCGCACCAGGTCGGCGAGGAACCGTCCGCCGAGAACTGGAGGCCGGTCCACGCGACGTTCGGCCCGCACGCCGTCTGGACCGGCACCGACCACGGCCGGCGGCCGGTCGTCTACTCCGACACCAGGGGCATCCACAAGGACCCGGTCCACCGGGCGGTCCTCGGCCCCAAGGGGCACGTGCCCGAGGAGTTCCTCGACTTCGGCCGGGTCCGGGCGGGACGGCCGGTGGTTCTGCGGACGCGCATGACCGTGCCGTCCCCGGGCGGCCATCTGGTGATCGGGGCCCCGGCCGCGAAATCCGCCGTCCTGGACGGAGAGGCCGTCGCGCTGAACGACCGCGGATACCTGGCGGTGTCCGAGGCCCGGCTCCCGGCGGGCGAGCACACGCTGGAGGTGCGGTTCGCCCCGGAGGAGGACCTTCGGCTGCGCGGCCACCTGTCCGTCACCGCCGACCCCGCCGCCTGCGTGCGTCCCGAATGGATGGCCGCGGCCGGCGACCCGCGTCCCGGCGCGGAGGTCGCCTTCACCGCGCGGCTGCCGGCCGGACCCGCGGGCGTCGTGCAGGTGGCGTCCGCCGCCGCGTGCCGGATCCTGGTCGACGGCGCGGAGATCGGCCGCCAGGGCGGCTTCGACCCGTACGCCGAGCAGGACACTCCCCGGGTGGGCCGCTACACGCTCCCCGAGGGGAGCGGCTCGCGGCTCACCGTCGTCCTCACCGAGGACCGGACGCCCGCGAGCGTCCTGGTGGACGGCCCGGTCGTGTCCGGCGCCGGCTGGCGGGCGACCCGTGCGGGCGCCCCGGTGCGGGTCGTCGCCAGGCGGGCCCAGCACGGCGACCCGGCGGCCCTGCACCTGCGCCGCCGCCCGCACCCCCTGCCCGGCGCCGGCTGGCTGGACGACCGAGAGGACGACGGCAGCGTCCTGCCCACCGTCTTCGCCGTCCCGGGCTCGGGTCCGCGCATCGAGTGGCTGCGCTGCACGGTGCCACCGGGCGCGACCCGGATGCGGTTCACTCCCCGGGCCGAGGTCACCGGCATCGTGCTGGACGGCATCGCGCTGGACGGCATCGCGCTGCGGCCGGCCGGGACCGGCGACGCCGTCGAGCTCGAGCTGCCCGGCGACCGGCGGCCGGCCGGGACCGTGGAGATGCGCCTGCGCACGGCCCCGGGGTACCAGGAGGGCGCCGCCCTAGCCGACCCCGTCCGGTTCGAGGTCGGCCCCGGCACGATCGAGCCGGGCGACTGGGAGGACAGGGGTCTGGCCGGCTACAGCGGCGGCGTCCGCTACCGCCGCGCCCTCGACCTGGACGCCGCCCCCGGACCGGCCGAACTCGACCTCGGCCGCGTCCGGGGCACCGCCGAGGTGACGGTGAACGGGGCCTCGGCGGGCGTCCGGATCTGCGCCCCGTACGTCTTCGATCTGAGCACCGCGCTGCGCGAGGGCCGCAACGAGATCGACATCGTCGTCTACGGAACCCTCGCCCCGTACCTGGACGACGCCGGCCCCACCCATTTCGTCTTCGAAGGCCAGCGGACCAGCGGACTGCTGGGGCCGGTGGTCCTTCGCACGATCGAGGACCTCTCCCCGCCGCCCCGCTGAAGCCCCGCCCCCGTGCACGTCTCCAGGAGGAGCGCCTCATGACCAGAGCCCCAGCGCCGCACGGCCCGATCATCGGGCGCCGCGGCCTCCTTCTCTCCGGAGGCGCCCTCGGCCTCGGCGCCGCCGCCGGCGACCCCCGGCCCGGCGGCGTCGTGCTCTGGACGGGACTCGCCCCCCGGCCGCCGGCCCTAGACGGTTCCGGCGGCGTGCCCGCCCGTAAGGTCCGGGTCGGATGGGAGGTCGCCGCCGACGAGCGCTTCCGCGAGGTCGTCCGCCGCGGTCAGGCCCCGAGGGGTTCTCCGACTCCCGCGCCACCTGGAACGTCATCCCCCAGCAGATCCCCGCGACGCAGGTCGACACCGTCCCGGGCGACGGCCGCGCGTTCGTCATGGACTTCTGGGACGGCTACATGCGCTGCACTCTGGACGACGCCGCGTTCCGCACCGATCTCCGGGTCCTTCCGTACGTCACTCGTCCCGGCGCCCCCATCAGCGCCCGCACGTCCTTCGTCACCGAGAACGGCAGCCCGGATCTCCGGCGAGCCTGACCCCCGCGGGGGCCGTCGTCGTCTCCGGACGTCCTCCGCCCCGTCCCTTCACGAGCGCGCGAAGCGCACCGACCGAGGAGAAGCCCGATGAGCGAGGCGATCACCGACCGCGCCCTGCTGCCGCCCGTCGTCCGCCGCAAGGCCCGCATCGGCCTGGTGGCCGGCGGGCTGGGCACGTACTGGCCCCAGTTCCCCGGCCTCCTGCCCCGACTGCGGGAATCCGCGCGCCAGGTCTCGGAACGGTTCCGGGACATGGACGCCGAGGTCACCGACGTCGGCTTCGTCTCCGACGCCCAGGAGGGCGCGGCCGCCGCCGAGCGGTTGCGGCGGGCCGACTGCGACCTGATCGTCATGTTCCTCACGACCTACCTCACCAGCTCGATGGTGCTCCCGATCGCCCAGCGGTCGAACACCCCGGTCCTGGTCATCGACCTGCAGCCGACCGAGAAGATGGACCACGCGACGTTCGGGACCGGCGACTGGCTCGCCTACTGCGGGCAGTGCGCCGTCCCCGAGGTCGGCAACGTGTTCCGCCGGGCCGGCATCCCGTTCCGTTCGGTGTCCGGCCACCTCGCCCAGGAGTCGGCGTGGAGACGCATCGAGCAGTGGATCCAGGCCGCGAAGATCCGCGCGACGCTGCGGCACGCCCGCCACGGGCTCATGGGCCACCTTTACCCGGGCATGCTCGACGTCTCCACCGACCTGACCCTGCTGCCCGCCACGTTCGGCAGCCACGTCGAGGTGCTGGAGTTCGACGACCTGCGCCATCGGGTGGAGAAGGTCACCGACGCCGAGACCGCCGCCAGGATGGACCTCGCACGGCAGGTCTTCACCCTCGACCCGAGCGTGGACGACGACGACTTCGCCTGGGGCGCCCGCGTCTCGGTCGGCCTCGACCGGCTGGTCGAGGACTTCGAACTCGACAGCCTGGCCTATTACCACCGGGGGCTGGACGGCGAGCTGCACGAGCGCCTCGGCGCCGGGATGATCCTCGGCGCGTCGCTGCTGACGGCGCGGGGGCTGCCGGCGACCGGCGAGTACGAGCTGCGCACGTCCGTCGCCCAGCTCGTCACCCAGGCCGTCGGCGCGGGCGGGTCGTTCTGCGAGATCCAGGCCCTCAACTTCGAGGACGGAGTCGTCGAGATGGGCCACGACGGCCCCGCCCACCTCGCCGTGGCCGGCCGCGACCCGCTGCTGCGCGGGCTGGGCGTGTACCACGGCAAGCGGGGGTGGGGGGTGTCCGTCGAGTTCGACGTGCGGCACGGCCCCGTCACACTGCTGGGAGTGGGCCAGGACCGCGACGGGACCCTCGCGTTCATCGCCGGTCAAGGTGATGTCGTGCCGGGGCCGCTGCTCGAGATCGGCAACACCACGAGCCGCGTGGACTTCGGCCGCGACCCGGGGGAATGGGTCGACGACTGGTCGGCCACCGGCATCGGGCACCACTGGTCGCTGTCCGTGGGGCACCGCGCCGGCGACTACCGCGCCGCGGCGAACCTCCTCGGCATCCCCTTCCGCGAGGTCTGACCCCGCCGTCGCGATCGGGGACGCCCGCGAGGTGGGGGGCCGCCGGCCCCCCACCTCCATGAACGCTCGCCGTGCGCCGTCGCGCCCGGTCAGGCCGGCTGCACCCCCGGGTTGCGGTCCTCGACGACGAAGGACGCCCGGGTGGACACCGGCGCGCCCGGCCTGGTGACGTACGGCAGCACGCGGAAGTCGCTGCGCCAGCGGTCCCGGCCGACGTTGACCCTGATGTAGCCGCGCTGGGCGTTGAAGAACCGCATGTGCGGGTTCGCGGCCAGGAAGGTGCGGCCGAGGTCGTCCATGTCGGCGCCGTCGCCGCCGCTGGTGACGGACGTCGTGACGAACTCGGTGGCGACGGTCGGCGAACCCGGCTCGTCGAAGTCGCGCTTGAGGTCGACGGCGTAGTTCTGGTGGCGGTCGCCGCTGAGCACGACCAGGTTCCGCACGCCGTGCTCGTGCGCGGCGGACAGCACCTTGTCGCGGTCGGCGACGTACCCGTCCCACGGGTCGACCCACACCTCCTTGGCCGGCCCCGGCGCCCAGTCGGTCTCGGTCATCGGCACCTGGTTGCCGAGGATCTGCCAGCGGGCCCGCGACCGGGCGAAGCCGTCCAGCAGCCAGCGGCGCTGCTCCGCGCCCAGGATCGTGCGGGAGGCGTCGAACCGCTCGTCACAGGAGCTGGTGCGGCCGGTCCCGTTGCCGTACGAGCAGGCCTGGATGTCGCGGTGGCTGCGCGTGTCGATCATCGTGAACTCGGCGAGCCTGCCGTAGGACAGCCGGCGGTGCAGCCGGATGTCCGGCCCCGCCGGCAGCTGGGCGCGGCGCAGCGGCAGGTTCTCGTAGAACGCCTGGAAGGCCGCGGCCTTGCGGGCGGCGAACTCGGCCGGGTCGGGGTGGGGGTCCCGGCCCATGATGACCGTGTCGTCGGCCCAGTCGTTCACGACCTCGTGGTCGTCCAGCGTGTGGATCCACGGGCACTGCGCGTGCGCCCTCTGCAGCGGCTCCTCGGCCTTGTACAGCGAGTACTGGAGGCGGTACCGGGCCAGATCGAAGGTCTCCGTGCCGAACTGCGGCGGCACGCTCACCCCGCGCCGGTTGTTGCCGGTGACCTCGTACTCGTAGAGGTAGTCGCCGAGGTGGACGATCAGGTCGAAGTCCTCGTCGGCCATGTGGTCGAAGGCCGTGAAGTACCCGTCCTGCCACGCCTGGCAGGACGCGACGCCGAACGTCAGCTCGTCCGGCAGCGACCTGGCGGCGGGCATGGTGCGGGTGCGGCCGACCGGTGAGACCTCTCCGGCGGCCCGGAAGCGGTAGTAGTACTCGCGGCCGGGGGCGAGCCCGGAGATCTCCGGGTGCACCGAGTGCCCGAGCTCGGGCGAGGCCACGGCCTCACCGCGCCGTGCGATCTGCCTGAACCGCTCGTCCCTCGCCACCTCGTACTCCACCTTGATCCGGCGGTCGGGCATCCCGGCCTTGCCGTCGGCGGCGAAGGGTTCGGGCGCCAGCCGCGTCCAGAGCACAAAGCCGTCCGGTGACGGGTCGCCGGACGCGACGCCCAGCGTGAACAGTCCCGACTTGCGCAGCGTGTAGGCGTGCGCGGCGGTCGCGCCCAGCGCGCCGGTGCCGAGCAGGACGGTGGCCGCACCGGCCCCGCCCCATCCGAGGAACCTGCGCCGGGACAACGGCGTGGGATGCGAAGACATTCGGACCTCCTGCACTTCGGGGGTGGAGCAAGGGGCCCCCTCCGTCGGGGACGGGAGGGTGGCGGCGGCCGGCCAGCGCTGATCGTATGACAGATCGATCGCAAATATAACGACTTGTTTTGCGAACATCACAGTGATAGATGTGAACAAGACGTGAACGAGGCAATCGCCGACCCCGCGCGTTCCGCGACGACCGCACCGCCTCGCCCCGACGTCATCGAGCGGAGGAATCGCGATGGCGAGACCCGCGAGCGCGAGCATCGCGATCAGTACGTGTGCCCGGTGCGGCCTGACCGATGATTCTTCTGCGCCGTGCTGGTCTGTACGCCAAGTACCGATCACAGGAGGCTGACGCCTTGCGGACCCTGACCTTCGCCATGAACCTGAGCCTGGACGGCTACATCGCCGCGCCCGGCGACGACCTCGGCTGGAGCGTGCCGAGCGACGAGCTGTTCCAGTGGTGGTCCGACCGGGTTGCGGCGACCGGCCTTGCGCTGTACGGGCGCAGATTGTGGGAGACGATGAGCTCGCACTGGCCGACCGCCGACCAGGAGCCCGGCGCCACACCGGCGGAGATGGAGTTCGCCCGCCGCTGGCGGGACATGCCGAAGGCGGTGTTCTCCTCGACGATCAGCACGGTCGACTGGAACACCCGCCTGGTCACCGGCGACGCGGTCGCCGAGATCACCCGGCTCAAGACCGAGGACGGCGGCCCCATGGACATCGGCGGCGCCACACTTGCCGCAGCGGCGATGCGGGCCGGGCTGATCGACGAATACGTGCTGCTCACCGCACCGGTCTTGGTGGGCGGCGGCACGCCGTTCTTCACGGCGCTGGACAACTGGGTGAACCTGACCCTGATGGAGACCCGGGCGTTCCCCGACGGTGTACTCCTGACCAGGTACGAGACCAGGCGCTGAAACACCCGGCCTCGAATCGGCCCGTGCTTCGGACCCCCAAGGACCTCGCGGCGCCGCGTCCGAGGCGACCCGCCCCGGATCACAGACCGTGCACGTAAGTGCCTCGGTACTTAGCGGGCGTCAACGCACTCGGCCGTCCTCGCCTCGGCCGGCGGGTCTCCATGCGGCGGAGCGCAGGAGGCGCAGGCCGTTGAGGGCGACGATGATGGTGGAGCCTTCGTGGCCGGCGACGCCGAGCGGGAGCGGGAGGGTTCCGGTCAGGTCCCAGACGACCAGGCCGGTGATGAACGTCCCGGCGATGACGAGGTTCTGTTTCACCAGGCGGCGGGCGCGGCGGGACAGGTCGACGGCCGCGGGAACGGCGGCGAGTTCGTCGCGGACCACGATAAGGTCGGCGGTCTCCAGAGCGAGGTCGGACCCCGCGCCTCCCATCGCGGCCCCGGTGTGGGCGGCGGCCAGCGCGGGGGCGTCGTTGATGCCGTCGCCCACCACCAGGACCCTGCGTCCTTCGGCTTCGAGTCTCCGGACGGCGGCGACCTTGTCCTGCGGGAGCAGGCCCGCGTGGACCTCGTCGACGCCGACCTCGGCGGCGAGCCGGGCGGCTGCCCGGGGGTTGTCGCCGGTGAGCAGGATCGGGGTCGCGCCGGTCAGTCCGGTCAGCGCGGTGACGGTGGTGGCGGCGTCGGCGCGGATCCTGTCCGCGATGCCCAGCACTCCGGACGGGACGCCGTCGCGGGTGACCAGCACGGCGGTGCGCCCCGCGTCCTCGAGCCCGGCGATGACGGCCGCGGCCGGATGCGCGGTGTGCGGCAGCAGGCGGGCGGGGCTGCCGACCGCGATCTCGTGCCCGGCCACGATGGCGCGCACACCCGTGCCGGGTGTCGAGTGGAAACCCTCGGCGGGCGGGACGTCCAGGTCGCGGGCGGCCTCGACGACGGCGCGGGCCAGCGGGTGCTCGCTGGGACGCTCGGCCCCGGCCGCCAGGGCCAGCAGTTCGTCGCCGGTGAGGCCGGAGGCGTCCAGCGGGACGACGTCGGTGACCTGGGGGACGCCTTCGGTCAGAGTGCCGGTCTTGTCCAGCGCCACCGCGTCGACCTGGCCGATCCGTTCCATGACGACCGCCGACTTGACCAGGACCCCGTGCCGTCCGGCGTTGGCGATGGCCGAGAGCAGCGGCGGCATGGTGGCCAGCACGACGGCGCACGGCGATGCGACGATCATGAAGGTCATCGCCCGCAGGAGGGTCGGCTGCAGTGCCGCGCCGAAGGCCAGCGGGATCGTGAACAGCGCGATCGTGGCGGCCACCATGCCGATCGAGTACCGCTGTTCGACCTTCTCGATGAACAGCTGGGTCGGGGCCTTGGTCTGCGATGCTTCCTGGACGAGGGCCACGATGCGGGCGATCACCGAGTCGGACGGGTCGCGCTCGACCCGCACCCGCAGCGCGCCGGTGCCGTTCAGCGTTCCGGCGAACACCTCGTCGCCGGTGCGCTTGGCCACCGGCAGCGGCTCGCCGGTGATGGACGCCTGGTCCACCTCGCCGCCGCCGTCCAGCACCCGCCCGTCGGCGCCGACGCGTTCGCCCGGACGGACCAGGATGACGTCCCCGACCGCGAGTGCGTCCGCGGCCACCCGCTCCTCGCGGCCGTCGCCGTCCAGGCGGGTGGCGGCGGCGGGTGCGAGGTCGAGCAGGCCGCGCACCGAGTCGGCGGTGCGGGCGGTGGCGACGGCCTCCAGGGCGCCGGAGGTGGCGAAGATGACGATCAGCAGCGCGCCGTCCAGGACCTGTCCGATGGCGGCGGCGCCGAGCGCCGCGGCCACCATGAGCAGGTCGACGTCCAGGGTCTTGCCGCGCAGGGCGCGCAGGCCCGCCCGGCCGGGCTCCCAGCCGCCGGTCGCGTAGGTCAGGGCGAACAGGGGCGCCCACGTCCAGGCCGGGGCGTCCAGCAGGTACGGCGGCAGCGCGGCCAGGAACAGCACCAGCGCCGCCGCGGCCCAGCGCACCTCGGGCAGGGAGTGGACCACCGTGCGGCGCCGGGGGCCCGCCGCCCGTCCGGCGATGGCCGGGGGCGACGGGCGCAGCGTGGTCGTCATGGAGGTCCTCCGGCGGCGGGTGCGGTCAGCGGATCGCCCCGACAATACAGGAACACATGAAGACGTGTTCATGCATCACCCCGGTAAGCTGGCGCCCATGGGTCATGGAGCCGCCCCGGCCGACAATCCCGTCCCGCGCACGTCCCTGGACGCGGCGGCGGCGGTCAAGGTCGCCACCGCCCTGCAGGCGCTGGCCACCCCCTCCCGGCTGCTGATCCTCGCCCGGCTCCGCGAAGGGCCGCTGCCGGCCACGGAGCTCGCCCGCGCCGTGGACATGGAGCAGTCGGCCTGTTCCCATCAGCTGCGGTTGCTGCGCAACCTCGGCTTGGTCACCGGCACCCGCGAGGGACGGTCCGTGGTCTACGCCCTCTACGACGACCACGTCGCCGAACTGCTCGACCAGGCCATCTACCACGTCGAACATCTGCGGCTCGGGCTGACCGACGCGTCCACCGCATCGACCGAGGCCGGCCTTCGAGACGGGTGACGGCCGAGGCGGCCAGGAGGGCGCGGCCTGCGATAACTCGACGACGCGGGCGACCGGTCGGCGCGGGCCGGCCCTCCCGTCCCGTCCGGCACCTCCACGATCGGTCGCACACGGAGCCGGTGTTCAGTCGTGTGAGGGCCTGTCGGTGAGTCGGTGGTCGGCCACGCTGAGCGCCTCGTCGACCAACCGGCGCAGGTGGCCGTCGCCGAGGCTGTAGACGACCCGGCGGCCCTCCTTGCGGGCGGTGACCAGGCCGGCCAGTCGCAGGCGCGCCAGGTGCTGGCTGACGGCGGGACGTGCGGTGCCGCACACCTCGGTCAGCGTGGACACGTCGGCCTCGCCGGCGGCCAGCCGGTGCAGCAGGACCAGGCGCGTGCGGTCGCCGAGGAGGGCCAGGAGTTCTGCGGCGAGTGCGAACTGTTCCTCGCCCGGCCGGTGCAGGTGCGGTTCGGATGCAGGTGATAGATGCATGCGTGCGCTCATATGCACATAATGGGGTGAGGGCACGCCCGTGTCCACTCGACGCCCCCCGGTGTGCGTCGTCCGTTCTTGGAGGCATTTCAGATGAGCGAACACCACGAGCACCGGCATCCGCACGGACACGAGGAGCACACGCAGGACGTCCGCGCACACCGGGGGCATGGTCCGGGCCGCCGTTTCGCGCGGTGGCGGCACCGGCTGCGGCATGCGGTGACGCCGCACACCCACGACTCCTCCGACAAGGTCGACGGCGCGCTGGAGTCGTCCGCGCGGGGCATGCGCGCCCTGTGGGTCTCGCTGGCCGTTCTGGGCGTGACGGCCGCCGCGCAGGCGGGGATCGTCGTGCTGTCCGGCTCGGTCGCGCTGCTGGGCGACACCGTGCACAACGCCGCGGACGCCTTGACCGCCGTGCCGCTGGGCGTGGCGTTCGTCCTCGGACGGCGCGCGGCCTCCCGCCGGTTCACCTACGGATACGGACGCGCCGAGGACCTTGCGGGCATCGTCATCGTGCTGACGATCGCCGCCTCCGCCGTGTTCGCCGGATGGACGGCCGTGAACCGCCTGCTCGACCCCCGGGACATGGACCACGTCGGCGTCGTGGCCGCGGCCGCCGTCGTCGGGTTCCTCGGCAACGAGTGGGTCGCCCGCTACCGGATCCGCGTCGGCCGCCGGATCGGATCGGCGGCCCTGGTCGCCGACGGGCTGCACGCCCGGACCGACGGCTTCACCTCCCTGGCCGTCCTGCTCAGCGCCGCGGGCGCCGCCATCGGCTGGCGGTACGCCGACCCGATCGTCGGCCTGCTGATCACCGCCGCGATCCTGCTGGTGCTGCGGGACGCCGCGGGCGAGGTGTTCCGCCGGGTCATGGACGCCGTCGACCCCGCCCTCCTCGGCCGCGCCGAGGACGCGCTGCGGCGGGTGCGGGGCGTGCGGGAGGTCGGCGAACTGCGCATGCGGTGGATCGGCCACCGGCTGCGGGCCGAGGTGGCCCTCGTCGTCGACGCCGACCTCACCGTCCGGCAGGCCCACGACATCGCCGTCGACGCCGAACACGCCCTGCTGCACGCCGTCCCCAAGCTGACCGCGGCCCTCGTGCACGCCGACCCGGCACCGGCGGCGGACGGCCCCGACCCGCACCTCGCCCTGGCGCACCACATGACGGCGTGACGGTGTCGAATCGGCGTGCACGGTAGGCGGCGGGCGTCGGCGGGCCCGGCGCCCCGGCCGGTCACGGGCGTCCGTCGCCGGCCTGGCGTCGGCCGTCGACGGAGGCGTGCTCGTGCCCTCTGCCGGAGTCCGCGGCCGGTGCCGCGTGCCGGTCGTGCAGGCGGACGGCGATGGTGAGCAGGCCGCCGGGGCCCGGTGCGACGGAGGCGTCGACGTGGTAGACGTCCCGGAGCAGCTCGACGGTCACCACGTCGGCCGGGGTGCCGTCGGCGACGATGCGGCCGTGGTCCAGCACGACCAGGCGGTGGCAGGCCGCGGCGGCAAGTTGCAGGTCGTGCAGGGCGATCAGGGCCGTGACGCCGAGCCCGCGGACCAGCCGGAGGAGGTCCACCCGGTGGCGGAGGTCGAGGTGGTTGGTGGGTTCGTCCAGGACGAGCAGGCGGGGTTCCTGCACCAGCGCGCGAGCGAGCTGGACGCGCTGGCGTTCCCCGCCCGACAGGGTGGTCATCGAGCGGTGCGCGAGGTGGGCGATGCCGCAGCGCCCCATCGCGTCGGCGACGAGACGGCGTTCGGCGGGCGACAGCGCGCCGAACGGGCCCTGGTGGGGAACGCGGCCGAGCGCGACGATCTGCTCGACCGTGTTCTCCAGGTCGGCGGGGGCGTCCTGGGTGAGGACGGCGACCTGGCGGGCGACGGCACGGGCCGGGGTTCGCCACACGTCGGCGCCGTCGATGCGGACGGTGCCGGCATCGGGGCGCAGGCTGCGGTAGACGCAGCGCAGCAGGCTGGACTTGCCGCTGCCGTTCGGGCCGAGGAGGCCGACGATCTGGCCCGGCGGCACGTGCAGGGCGATGTCCGCGAGTCCGGCCGGAGCCCAGCTCAGACCGTCGATCTCCACGGCTACCGGGGTCACTGCCACCTCCGATGGCCGGCGCGGCGCAGCAGGAAGAGGAAGAACGGTGCGCCGAGCACGGCGGTGATCACTCCGATGGGTATCTCGTCGGGCCGGTTGAGCATGCGGGCTCCGACGTCCACCCACACGAGCAGGAGGCCGCCGGTCAGGGCGGCCAGCGGAAGGACCCGCCGGTTGTCGCCGCCGACCACCAGCCGGACCGCGTGCGGGACCATCAGGGCGACGAAGCCGATGCCGCCGCTGACGGCGACCACGACGCCGATGACCAGGGCGCAGCCGACGATCAGGCGGCGGCGGAGACGGTCCACTTCCAGGCCGAGGCTGGTGGCGCCCTCCTCGCCGAGGACGAGGGCGTTGAGCCGTCCGCTCTGCGTCCAGAACCACAGGGCGCCCGCGGTGACGACGGCCATCGGGACGCCGATGTCGCTCCACCGGGTGCCGCCGAGGCCGCCGAGCATCCAGAACATGGCGGAGCGGACCTCCTTGTCCGGCGAGGTCAGCACCAGGTACTGGGTGACGGCCTCGGTGAACGCGGCGACCGCGACCCCGGCCAGGATGAGACGGGTCGGCGCGAGCAGGCCTTGCCCGCCTGCGAGCAGCATGACCAGGAGGAACGCCGCCATCGCACCGATGAAGGCCGCCACCGGCAGGGAGAACGTCCCGAACGGGGTCAGCCCGACGATGATGACCAGGACCGCCCCGAGGGAGGCGCCGGAGCTGGCGCCGATGAGGTACGGGTCGGCCAGCGGGTTGCGCAGCACCGCCTGCAGCACCGTGCCCACGGCGGCGAGGCCGGCGCCCACGGCCGCGCCGAGCAGCACCCGGGGAAGCCTGATGTCGAGAATGATCACCGACTGCGGGCCCGTGGGGGCGGTGTCCACCAGGCCGGGGAGGTAACGGCGCCCGATCACCTGGGCGACGTCGCCGACGGGAATGGACACCGGTCCGAGGCCGACGGCGGCCACCATCGACAGGACCAGGGCCACCGTCAGGCCCCCGACCAGGGCGGGCAGGGCCGCCCGCCGGACGGCCGGGGGCCCGCCGGCGGGGCGGCGGGCGCGCCGCCCCGCGGGGGGAGCCTTGACCGTCACTGGGCGAGCCCCTCCGTGATGGTCTTGAGGGCGCGCCCGCTGCGCACGCCCGGCTGGGTGTCGTTGACGGGGATGACGATGAAGCGGTTCTCCTTGACGGCGGTGACGTCCTTGAGCGGGCCGTAGGACTTCATCCAGGCGATCGCCTTGTCGGCGGGCTCGAACGCCTGGTCCTCGACGAGGATGGCGTCGGGGTCGCGCTTGACGACCTCCTCCCAGGCGACCTGCTTGAAGGAGGTGACCTCGGGGAAGACGTTGGTCCCGCCGGCGCGGCGGATCAGATCGTCGACCAGTGCGCGGGACCCGGCGGTGGTGGGCTTGTCCTTGCCGCCCGCGTAGTCGAACACCCCGGGGTTCCCCGGGACCGGCTCGACGGCGTCCACCTCGCCCTGCAGCCGGCGGACGAGTTCCTCGGCCCGGCTCTCGACGCCGAAGACCTTGCCGAGGGCGCGCACGTCCGTGTGCACGTCCTCGATCTCGGCCTCGTGGCCGGGGCAGTTCGCCGACAGCAGGTAGGTGCCGACGCCGTCCCGCTGCAGGGTGGCCCGCTCGCCCATGGCCTTGGGCCCGTAGTCGTCGGGATAGCCGCTGACCACCATGTCCGGGCCGGCCGAGTACACGACCTCTTTGGACGGCGGGGGGAACGCGCTTTCGGCGATGACCCGGACGCCGCGCAGGTCGTCGGCGTACTCGGGCACGACGTCCGTGGCGGCCACGGTGCCGGCCAGCCTGTCGCGGAGCCCGAGCGCGAGCATCACCTCGGTGGCCGGGGTGCTGGAGGTGACCACCCGTCGGGGAGTGGCCGGGAACCGGTAGTCGGTACCGCAGTTGCGCACGGTGACCGATGCCGCCTCGGTTCCGGCGGCGGTCGTGCCGTCCGCGGAACCGCACGCCGCCGCCGGCAGGACGGCCGCGACCGCCGCCGCCAGGAAGGTCGTCTTCTTCATCGGGGGGTGTCCTCTTTCTCCTCGCCCGGATCCGCGAACCGGTCCGGGGAACGGCGGGCCTCGGCGACCCGCCGCGCGTACTCACCGCGCACCCGCAGGGTGTCCAGGAGCGCCGCGCGAATCTCGGCGTCGCCGTGGTCGCAGGCCGCCACCAGGCACGCCTGGTCGGCGGCGAACCCGGCCAGCGCGGCGGGTCCGAACCCGTCCAGATCGGCGGCGCCGATCCGCGCGCGGACCCGGTCGGTCCACTCGTCCAGCGCGGCGCCGTGCGGACGCAGACCGCCCGCGTGCCGCACGGCGACCAGCCGCAGGGTCGCGGCCCGTTCCAGGTCCTCGTACACGCCGTCCCGGTGCAGCCCCTCGATCAGGCGCTCGAAGGTGCCGGGGTCGAGGAGGCCGGTGCCGGGAGCGGGACGTGCGGCCAGCCACTGCTCGGTCGGTTCCAGATGGAAGCGGACCGTGGGCGGCGGCAGGCCGGGCAGCAGGTCGAGCAGCTCGACGGCGTCGGCGGCCTTGACCGAGACCCGGCCGGTGGGCAGCCAGCGGGCCAGCGCCCCGGTGGGGTCGCGGCTCAGCAGATGGGGCCAGCGGCGCTCGGTGTAGTGCAGCGCCTTGGCGGCATCGGCGATCGTCCGGGCGGCCGGGGCGTCGATCACCGCGGCGGCCAGTGCGGCGTCGAGGGTGGCGCGGATGTCGACCATGGCGTCGGACACGGGGCGGTGGCCGTCGTCCGGGCCGAGGTGGGCGACGGCGACCTCGTCGTCGTCGACCAGCTCACCGGACCGGACGGCCGCGTGGACGCGCCCCGCGCCGACCATGCCGAACGGGGCGAGCTCGGCCGCGCGCAGCGCCCCCATGCTCGCCGCGCCGGCGACGGCGATCCCTTCGGCGAGCGCCCAGAGGATCTCCTTGTGCCAGACCGCGGGCACCCGCTCGTAGACGCCGTCGATGATGCCGATGACGCGGGGCCGGTCCTTCTCGGGAAGGGCGACGAGGCGGGCGACGTCGCCCTGGGCGACCGGAGGCAGCACGGTCGCGCCGAGTTCGGCGAGGCGCGCGGCGGCCGCACCGTCGTGGCAGGTCGGCCCGGTGAAGACGACGATCTCAGACATCGGCGGTCTCCCTCGCCCGGGGGCCCGGGACCGCGGCCGCCCCGCTCAGGGCCGCGGCGCCTTCCAGGCCCGGAACCAGCACCTTGAGAACGGGCAGCCCCGCGCCGGGCCGGGTCAGGTCCACGGCCACGACCTCGGGCAGGCCCGCGGCCGCCAGGCGGTCCAGCAGCCAGTCCAGATCGGCGCCGAGGGTGCCGTGGTCCGCGCCGGGACCGCCGTAGGGGCGTGCGGCCGGGTCCCGCGTGCGCAGCAGGTCGCGGAGCGCGGTGCCGGCGGCGAGGTCGTCCGCGCCGTGGTAGGCGTCGCGGGTCAGGTCGTCGCGGGCGCCGGAGACGGCGATCAGCCTGCTCTGCGCGGCCTCGGTGAGCGCCCTGGCCGCCGCCACGGCGGGGTGGGGGTGGCAGCCCAGCCCCGCGGCGGGCGGCAGCGGGCGGAACGGATCGGGGTCGGCCTCGACGATCTGGCAGAGCATCGCGGGCACGGCGATGTCGGAGGTGATGTCGAACAGCGCGGTCTCGACCCCGGCGGCTTCGAACCGGTCCAGCAGCCGGTCGACGTCCGGGTCGCCGAAGGAGCGCGGCGCGATCGCGTCCGCCGCCTGCCGTCCGGGTGGGCGCAGCTCCCACAGGGCGAAGGCGTCGCGTTCGATGGCCTCGCACAGGGCGTGGACCACGGCCTCCAGCGCGGTGTTGCCTCCGGCGAGGCCGTTGCTGTCCCGGCAGAGACCGGCGGCGGTGAGCCCTCGAGGCAGGGTGAAGTCGATGCTGACGGCCTCGAAGGGCACGTCCACCGGGGCGCCGTCGTAGAGGCTGCGTCCCTCCAGCCACAGCAGCGGGGTGTGCTCGTCGACCGTCTGCGCCTGGGTGCGGGGCAGCCGCCAGGGCTCGACGGGCGACGGCAGCTCCGCGTACCGGGCCAGTCGCAGCGGCAGGTCGATCCGCTCGCCGTGGGCGTGCTCGATGGCCTCCATCGCCGCCGATACCCGGCTGGCCCGGCGTGTGACGCCTTTGCCCTGGCTGACGGCGAGGCTGCGGGAGTTGGGCCGGTAGGCGGTGGTGACCGGGACGCCGATGGTGTCGAGTCCGGTGATGTCGGCGAGGCGGGTGACGCCGAACACCGGCAGCAGCGGCCGGATGCGGGCCCAGGTGTCGTCCAGGGCGGCGGCGCGGTGCGTGCCGGACCGCAGGGCCTTGGGGCCGGGGCGGTCGGCGGTCCAGGGCGGGACGGCGGACAGCGGGACGTCAGACATGGGGCATCGGCAACCGTTCGGGGTCGGGGGGCAGCGGCTCGGCTCCGTCGCCCAGGAAGGGGAAGGCGGGCGGGCCGGCGGAGCGCAGGCCGGGCACGATGACGCGCGCGACGGTCGTGCCGAGCCGGGCCAGATCCGGCGGGGTGATGTCGACGGTCACGGCGGTCAGGCCGTGGTCGGCCAGCGCGATGTCGAGGTCGATGCCGGCGGGGCGCCACCGGCCGCCGCGCCGCCCGCCGGCCAGGCGGACGAGGATCCGCCGCAGGATGCGGGGGTCGGCCAGCAGTTGCAGGGTGCAGGCCAGGTCGGTGGCGTCGGAGAAGTCGGGGCGGTAGTCGTCGGCGTACCGCCTGTCGGCGCGGTGCGGCTTGAGCACGGACGACCATTCGGGGAGTCCGTCGATGACCGCGTCGAGGGTGTCGAGCGAAACGAGGGCTTCGGCGGCGGCCTTCGTTCCGGCGGCGGTCACCGGGTCGGCGGCGTGAGGGACGAGGGCGCAGCCCACCCCCAGCCGGTCGCCGCCGCCTTGGGCGGCGCACAGCACGACCGGCGCGCCCAGCAGGTTCGGCACGCCGAACCAGCGGAACCGCGCGCCCTCGGGCGCGGGCAACGGCAGCGGCTCCAGGGTGGTGAACGACCGTCCGGCGTGCCAGGCGGTCGCGAGTGCGTGGCGTTCGACCGCTTCGGCCAGGGCCGCGGAGCGCGCGGCGGACGGTGTCGCGCCGGCGGCGATCCCGGCCGCGACCGGCAGGTGCGCCGGCCGGCCGTCGATCTGAGCGTGTTCGCCGGGCGCCAGCCACACCAGCGAAGCCGGGACGAACAGCTCGGCCCCGTCGGCCGTTCCACCGACGACCCAGGTGGTCGGGGTGTCGCGGTCCAGGCCGGTGAAGGGGAATCCGGGGCGCCGGTGCTGGCCGGGCGAGTACAGCGCCAGCGTCTCGGGGTCGATGGCGCCGGTCCCGAGCCGCCGCCAGGTCGAGTGCACCAGCCGTTCGGCCTGCACCAGGTGACCGGCGTAGCGTTCGGCCGCCTCGCCCAGGGCGCGGCGGACGGCCTCGTCGGGGTCGGTCCACGAGGTGCCGCCGACGACGGGGTTGCCCAGCGGCAGGGCGAAGGCGTCCGTCGCGGCCAGCTCGGCGGTCGCCGTGTGCAGCACGCCGTGGCTGCGTCCGGTGTCGAGGGCGCGCACCGGCCCGCAGCGCGGATCCAGGAGGGCGGTGCTCATGTGTGCGGCAGCGGGACGAGGTTGACCTCGTCCTCGCGGATCGGAACCCGCGAGAGGCCGAGCCGGACGGGGTCGGTGCGCAGCCGCGCGCCTCCGAGGAAGGGGAACGCGGCGGGGGCGTTGGAGTAGGCCCCGGGGACGACGACGCGGGCGGCGCGGAATCCGGCGGCGGCCACGTCGGAGGTGGTCACGTCCACCGCGTGGGCGGTCAGGCCGGCGGCGGCCAGCCTGCCGAGGTACACGTCATGGGGGTCGCCGGCGGGCGAGGGCAGTTCGTCCAGGCGGACGGGCGGGTGGTCGCCGGTGATGGGCTCCAGGTGGGGCCGCATCCGGGGGTCGAGCCAGATCTGGCTGTGGCAGGCCAGGTCGGTCACGTCCCGGTAGTCGGCGCGGTAGGAGTCGGCGTACCGGCGGTCGGCTCGGTAGGGCCGGAAGGACTCGATGGGGATGATGCCCTCGCGCGCGGACGCCCAGATGGCGCCGTCCGGGTCGAGCAGGCCCAAGGCGTAGCGGCGCAGCGTCACCGCCTCGGCCAGCGCCTTGTGGGCGGCGGCGACCGGGTCCGGGCGCGCGGCCACCCCGAACACCGCGAGTTCGTGCTCGGGGTCTTCCAGCAGGACGCCGAGAACGGCGACGTCGAACACGGTCGGCAGGGCGACGACCCGGTACCTGCACGGTCCGTACGCCCCGGTCGCCCTCGCCCAGCCCGGCCCCCTGCCGGGATCGGGCGTCAGGACGGGCGCCAGCCGCGGATGATCGACGTGCACGGGGGCGGCGGGCAGCCGGTTGGCCCACCAGATGACGGTGGCGTCGCGCTCGATGACCTCTTCGAGGGCGGCGGTGCGGGCCATCCGATCGTCGGCGCCGGCGGCGATGCCCGCGAGCATGACGAAGTTCGTGACGGGCTCGGCCAGCCGCGGCGGCTGGTGGTAGTTGACGTACACCAGTGAGGCGGGCACCCACACCGGTTCTTCCGACGGCAACGTCACCCCGCGCGTCCACAGCACCGGCAGGTCGCGGGTGAACGGCGTGAACGGGGAGCCGGGCTCGGCGTACTGGGCCGGTGAGTACAGTGCGAGATCGGCGGGGTCGAGCGCGTTCTCCCCCGCCGCGACCAGTTCGGCATGGGCGGCACGGCGCAGGTCGGCGGGCACGAAGTTGCCGCAGTACCGTTCCACCGCCTCGCCGATGGCGCCGATGCGGGCCCGTGCGGGGTCGCCGAACGCGGTGCCGGTGGAGACCCGGTCGGCGGGCCAGGGCATCAGCGCCGCCACGTCGGCGACATGGGTGGCGTACACGTCCAGGCCCCGCGGCCACCAGGGCTCGGGGTCGACGTGCACAAGCTGGGTGATCACTCCGGTGCGCGGGTCGACCAGCGCTTCGGGGTCCATCACGGCTCCTCGACGGTGGGGAGGGGCAGCCGCAGCGGCCCGGGCTCGATCTCGTAGCGGGCGGGTTCGTCCGGGGCCGGGTGGCGCGGGACGCGTCCGGCGGTCAGCTCGACGTGCAGCCGGTCGGCGGCGGGCAGTTCGGCGGCGACCGGCGGCGGCCGCAGCTCCGCCCGGCCGCCGCCCGCCGGGACGGGGGCGGTGGCGTCGCCCAGGCGGACGCGGACGCCGTCGGCGCGCTCGTGCACGAGGGTGGCCACGAGCTCGACGGGCCGGTCGGCCCGCACGGTCACGGCCAGCCGGGCCGAGCCGTGCCAGCGCAGGGGCCCCTTGACGGTCAGCCGGACGGCGTCGTCCCGGTCGGCGACGGCGGCGAGGTCGGCCGAGTGCGGCAGCGAGGGGAACGGGTCGGCGGGGTCGTGGACGAGGGCGGTCCGCGCGACGTCCACCGGTTCGTCGCGGTAGCGGGGACGGCGGGGCGGGCGGGGATCGCGGTCGCGCCATCCCGCTCCCAGCACCAGGCACCGGTGGACGTCGGTCCACGCGCCGCCGTCGGCGACCGTGGCGAGCCAGCTCAGCATGAGCTCGGCGGGGTCGGGTTCGGCGGGCACGTCGATCGCGCATTCCGGCTGCAGCCGGTGGGTGAGCGGGGACGCCCAGCCGCCCACGACCCGAGAACTCGCCTGTCGATCGTGGGGCTGTCCTGCCTCGGCGAGGGCGTGTGCACCGCCCTGCTCGGCCTGCCCACCGCCGCCTGGGGCGCTCTGGCGGTATGGGGCTGCGCGGCCTTCGCCGACGTCGTGTACAACCCCACCGCCGTCGCCGCCCTCGTATCCGCGGCGGGCGACGAGGTCCGGGGCCGGATCATGTCGCTGTGGAGCGCGGTCGCCACCACCAGCCTGGCACTGTCCGCCTTCACCACGGGCGCCCTCATCGAGACGCTCGGCCACCGCGTCCTGCTCGTCCTGCTCGGCACGCTCATGGCCGCACCGGGCGCCGCCTGGCTGCTCGCCCTGCGCACCGGCGCCCTGTCCCGCCAGACCGCCACCGAGTGACTCGATGCACCGCGACGAGCAGCGTGGCGATACCGGTCGAGCCGCTCAACCGCGCACGGCGATCCGGAAGACCGCTCCTCGGCCCCTCGCCGGCTCCCCCAGGGACGGGCCGCTCATCAGCCGGACCAAATCCATCGGGCCCCTGGCCCGACTCGCGGCGCCCGGTTTCGGGTCTCCATACTCGGCCCAAGCCGGGCCACCTCCGCCCGAGGCGCCCTGCGCGGTCGGCCATGGCGATTCGAGCGGTCCCCTGGACCCCGCTGCATGCGTTGGAGATCATTCAGGCGTGCGGGCGGGATGGGAGCGGGAATGCAGGGGCGGACCTTGGCAGGGCGCTATCGCTTGGAGACGCCGCTGGGCCGTGGCGGCATGGGCGAGGTCTGGAGAGCAGCCGATCTGCGCCTGAAACGCACCGTGGCGGTCAAGATCCTGTCGCTGAACGGCATGCCCGGCCAAGCCGTGGCGCGGTTCCGCCGCGAGGCCGAGATCGCCGGCGGCCTGCAGCATCCGGGTATTGCCGTGGTGTTCGACACCGGCACCGACGGCGACGTGCTGTATCTGGTGATGGAACTGCTGGACGGCACCGACCTGGCCGAGGTGATCCGGCGCCATTCCGACGGCCTGCCGGCCGCGCGGGCGGTCACGCTGCTGACGCAGATCGCCGACGCGCTGGCCGAGGCCCACGCCAAGGGCATCGTCCATCGCGACATCAAACCCGCCAACGTCATGCTGCTCGAGGACGGCCGCGTCAAGATCCTGGACTTCGGCATCGCCCGTTACACCGAACAGACCACCGACCTGACCGGCAGCGCCCTCATCGGCACTCCCGCGTTCATGGCGCCCGAGCAGTTCGACCGCAACGAGGGCGTCGACCACCGCACCGACCTGTACGCCCTGGGCGCCCTGGCCTACGAACTCCTCACCGGCAGGCGGCCCTTCACCGCCGACACCGTCCGTCGGCTCCTTCACGACGTCCTGTTCACTCCTGCCCCGGCGGTCCGCGACACGCACCCGCACGTCCCCCCGGCGTTGAACGATCTGATCGCCGAACTGCTGGCCAAAGACCCGGACGACCGGCCCCGCAACGCCCGGAGCGTCGCCGCGCGCCTGCGAGCCGTCGATCGCCGGGCGGCGCCCGCCCCCGTGGCGGGCGCGCGGACATCCGGCGCGCCCCCGGCCGGGCCGGTCACCAAGCCCACGGTGAGGTTTCCCACCTCCGGCTCACGGAGGAAGCGCTCGGGCGTCCTGCGGTGGCCCGCCGCGACGCTCGTTCTCCTGCCGGCGATGGCCCTTGGCGCCTTCTGCCTCAACCCCGGCGGCCCTCTGCAAGACGGCGGCGACTTCCACGCCGAACCACCCTGCGGCGCGTTGCGGCCCGCCGCCTTCCCCAACGCCGCCACCGAGGATCAGGACGGCATCGACTGCCACTGGTACAAGGAGCAGAAGAAAACGGGCGTCGTGGACGATGGAAGTCACAGGGAATACGAATACAAACTCATCTGGGACCTCAGAGTCATCATGACCCTCCACTCCCCCAAGCCGTGGGAGTGGCTGTCGGGACCGGACGTGGCCGCAGCCTACCTACAGAACCAGAACTTTCTCAGCGATAACGTCGATGAGCCGCGCCTAGGGCCCGGCGCTTATTATTCCCTGCGGCAGAATCCGTACGCGGGCGACCCAGACTCCAATACAGACTACGAAATATCAGGCAGCCATACATTCACGTTCAGAGTCAACAATCTCGTCGCGGTGGTCTCCTACGTTGAGGATCGTAGCGACCTCGAAGGCATGGACGAGAACAAGGTACGGGCCACAGCACTGGAATTGGCCGTCGAGATGGCGACGGAAATCAAGAAAGAGGGGGACGACCCCGGACTCGCCCGGACCCACGGCACCTGAACCGAGGCCCGGGAGCGATCGCCCCGGCCGCCCGGCCCACGCCCGCACGACCCTCGCAGGACTTCTTCAGCGATCCTCCACGGCTGGTGCCACATGCCCGGACCTCGCCGGCACAGAGACCTCGCTTCCAGTCGGGTACTCGGCGGAGAGCCGTTCGGCGGTGGACCAGTGCGTCGTTGCCGGCCCCCCGGCGGCTGGTTCGTGGCAGAGTGGCGGAATGCCTGGCGCGCGGTACGGGATCGATTCGCCATACGGGTTCGGCTTCATGGGCCTGGTCGTGCTGGGGTTCTGGGTGACCGGGCTGGTCATGGCGGTCACCGCCGATCCGGCCGCCGCGCTGCCCGCACTGGTCTCCGGCACCCTGCTGGCGGGATGCCTGGCCCTGAGCCTGCACGCCACGCTGCGCGGCAAGTTCCTGGTCTGGCGGGACGTGCTGGACGAGCTGGACCTGCGTGGCGACGAACGGCTGCTCGACCTCGGCTGCGGACGCGGCGCCGTCCTGCTGGCCGCCGCCCGGCGCCTCCCGCGGGGCCGGGCGGTCGGCGTGGACCTGTGGCGCGGACGGGACCAGTCCGGCAACACCCCGGCGGCGACCCTGCGCAACGCCCGCGCCGAAGGCGTCGCCGACCGCGTCCACGTGCAAGGGGGCGACCTGCGCAGGCTCCCGTACGCGGAGGCGAGCTTCGACCTGGTCGTGTCCAGCCTGACGGTGCACACGATCTTCGGCGCGGACGCCCGCGCCCGGGCGATCGCCGAGGCGTACCGGGTGCTGCGGCCGGGGGGCCGCCTGGTGATCGCCGACCTGGCGCGGAGCCCCCGCGAGTACGCTGCGGTGCTGGCCCGGCTGGGCGCCCAGGACGTCCGCGTGCGCGGCCTCGGCTGGCGCGCGTGGTGGGGCAGTCCGTGGGTCCCGACCCGCCTGCTCACCGCCCGCAAGCCGGCCACCCCCTGAACACGCCTACCGGCACGATCCGGACCCATGGTGGGACACGGCCACCGCGTGAATCCCTCGAATCGACCGAGACCAGAAGGAGTGGAACCGGCGCCCGCCCCCACCCGCCGAAGCACGAGGGTCCGTGGTCATCCGGCGGCGTGCGGGGCACCCCGTCGAGCGTTGCGCCGGCTGCCGTTGACCAGGTCGTTGAACCGGTCGACGGCCCAGACGGTTCAGAGCCCGGTCCGTCCCTTCATCATCGGCCGCGGGAACCGGGACTTGTCGCGCCACAACGTCTGCAGGTCCTCGTGCCGCTCGCCGTCGACGATCGCGTCGGCGATGAGGGTCCCGGCGTAGGGCGCCTGGGCCAGGCCGTGCCCGTTGCAGGCGATCGAGTAGTAGACCTCGTCGCCGATCCGGCCGGCGACCGGGATCCAGGACGAGGTGATCGCGATCCACCCGCCCCACGCGCGCTCGATCGCGACGTCCGCCGGCGACGGGAAGCGGGTGCCGAACGCTCCGGCGAGCGCGTCCGAGCGACGCTCGACGCCGCCCCGGCGACGTACGTGCTGCGCGGCGTCCGCTCGGAGGTGGCCCGCGCCAGGACAGTGGATGGGTTGCGAGCCCGAGGAGACCGCCGCCACGCAGTTCGTGCACTCGATGGGCGTCCTGCCGGCGGACCCGGGCAAGGTCCCGAACTTCTCGCTGCCTGAGGGCGGCAACCAGACGCTCACGGACGTCCTGGCCGAGGACCTCGGCGCCCGGCTGCATGCGCTGGCCCACGGCACCGAGGCGCAGCGGCAGCGCTGGCTGCGGCCCGTGGCCGAGGGCGGCCTGGTCGGCGCGTTCGCGGCGGGCGCACCCTCTACCTCAAGGCGGCCCTCCGGCACGACGCCGGCGAGGCCTTCGGCGGCCTCGGCTTCGTCCGCGAGCTGAGCGCAGACGGCCCCCCGGCCCGGTCGAGGCGATCTACCGCGACGGCAAGATCGGCGAGATGTACGAGGGCGCCAACGAGAACCTGAAGTGGGTCGACGCGCGCAACGTCTTCGGCAGGGAGATCACCGGATGAGCCTCGCCGGTCGCCCCTGCTCATGTCCGGCGGCGGCCACGGGAAGGCCTGACGCCCGCCCGTCCGGGACCATCCACACGGCCGCCGAGCAGATCGAGGCCGCGGGCGGAAGCGCGCTCGCGGTCGCCGGCGACGTGCGCGACGAGGAATCGGTGCGGCGCGCCGGTGCGCGGGCCGCTTCGATACCGGCGACTCCGCCGGGCAGGACGTCGCTGAGCCGGATGGGGAAGCCGTCGGGTTCGGAGTCCGGCGGATCGAGGCGCACGGTCACCGGTCGGCCGGGTCGAGGAGCCCGGTCACGAGCCGACGCGCGTAGGCGGCGTCGAGCTTGTCGGGGCGGAAGAGGATGCGGTACATCACCGGGGCGACGACGCGGTCGAGGACCGTCTCGACCGCGGGTGCGCGTTCTCCTCGGCCGGCGGCGCGGGCGAGCACGACGTCGATCTGCTCGGCCGCGTAGGCCGAGCACTGGCCGGCGTTACCGCCGTCCGGGTCGCCGAGCAGGGCGTCACGGATGTAGGCGCGTCCCGCGGGGGAGGCCATCTCCTCGAAGAACTGCTCGGCCCAGGCCTCCAGGTCGGACCGCAGGTCCCCCCTGTCTTCCGGCTCCGTGTCGGGCCGCAGGCGCTCGACCGCCACGTCCGACAGCAGCTCCTGCAGGTCGCCCCAGCGGCGGTAGATGGTGGACGGGGTGACCCCGGCCCGGGTGGCCACCAGGGGGACGGTCAGCGCTTCCCGGCCGACCTCCGACTCGAGCTCGCGTACGGCGGCATGCACCGACGCCTGGACCCTGGCGCTGCGCCCACCGGGGCGGACCAACGGTTTCCGAGTCATGGAACAAGCTTAAAGCTAATCGATTGCTTCAAGGGCTCGGGCGGCCCCGGCCGTCCTGGGTGTCCGGCCCGGGCCGCACTGTTCCCCGACCGTCACGCCGTCGCGAGCTCGCGCGCGGGCCGCGTCTGCTCGTAGGCGTGGCCCACCCGCAGCAGTACGGCCTCGCCGAGGGGGCGGCCGAGCAGTTGCATGCCGATCGGCAGGCCCGCCGTGTCGTGACCGACCGGTACCGAGAGCGAGGGCACCCCGGTGATGTTGGCCGGCGCCGAGAGGCGTACGTAGGCGTCGGAGACGCCCTCGACGGTGCCGTCGGACCAGGTGAGGGTGGACTGGCCGGCCTTCACGGCGGTCGCCGGGACCGTCGGGGCGGCGATCACGTCGACGTCCTCCAGTACGCGTGCCCAGGCCCGCCGCATGAGGGTGCGGGAACGCTGGGCGCGCAGGTAGTCGCCCGCGGGCATCAGTTCGCCGGCTTCCAGCAGGATGCGGACGTCCGCCTGGTACAGCTCGGGAACCGCGCGCAGGGTGCGCTCGTGGTAGGCGGTGGCCTCCGGGACCATCAGGCCCCACTGGGTGGCGTGGATGTAGCGGGCCATGGGGATCTCGACCTCGACGAGCCGCGCGCCGAGGCTTTCGAGATGGTCGATGGCGTGCCGGACGGCGCTCTCGATCTCGGGGGCGACGTGGTCGAAGTAGTAGTTGTCCGGCACTGCGACGCGCAGCCCGGTCAGATCCGTGCCCGGACCCGGTCGGCGGTCCGCGGAGGGCGCGGCGAGGGAGGCGGGATCGCGGGGGTCGTGGGCGGCCAGAACGTCGAGGACCAGCGCGGCGTCCTCGACGGTGCGGGTGATCGGTCCGACGTGGTCCAGCGACCACGACAGCGAGGTGACGCCGTGACGGGAGACGAGGCCGTAGGTCGGCTTCAGCCCGACGACCCCGTTGAGCGCGGAGGGCACGCGGATCGACCCGCCGGTGTCGGTGCCCAGGGCGAAGGTGGCGGCCCCCGCGGCGACGGCGACGGCGGACCCGCCGCTGGAGCCGCCGGCGACCCGGTCCCGGCCCCATGCGTTGCTGGTCTGCGGGGTGGTCAGACCGTAGGCGAACTCGTGGGTGTGGGTCTTGCCGACCAGGATCGCTCCGGCCGCCGCCAGGCGGGCGGCGACCGTGCCGTCGCGCTCGGCGCGATGTTCGCCGCGGACCCGGGATCCGGCCGCGGTGGCCATGCCGGCGACGTCGACGAGGTCCTTCAGGCCCATGGGGATGCCGTGCAGCAGGCCGCGCAACCGGCCGGCCACGACGTCCCGCTCGGCCTCGCGCGCGGCCCCGCGGGCCCGTTCCGCGGTGATGGTGACGTAGGCCCCCAGGCGGGGCTCCACTTCCTCGACGCGGCCGAGTACGGAGTCCACCAGCTCGACGGGGGACAGCTTCCGGGCGCGGACCGCGTCGGCCGCCGCGGTCAGGGACAGCTCATACGGCTGCATCGTGCTCCTCCTCTCCCGCGCGGTAGGCGGCGGCAGGCGGGGTGTCGCCGAAGTCCAGGTCCCGGAGGACCGCGACTACGGAGTGGATGTGGTTCGCCGTGGCGGCCACCGGGGCATGGCGGTCGGCCGGTAGCGGGAGACCGGCGCGGCCGGCCCAGCGTGCCGCCTCCGGCGGCGTGAGGTCATCGGCGGACATGGGTGTTCTCTCCTGACCTGGCGGGGGCGGCTGAACAGCCCCACGCCAAAAGCTAACCGTTTGCTTTAAGTGACTCTACGACCTACGCTTCCTTAAAGCAAAATCATTGCTTTTAGCGGGAGAGGAGTCACATGCCCGGCGTCTCACCAGGCGCGCCCGCACCCTGCCCCCACCCGTCTCTCGGCACGGCGAGCCGCACGGTGCCCTTCGTCCTCGACGCGTCGATCCTGGCGGCCCTTCTGGCGGCGTCCAGCGCGCCGACGCCCCTGTATCCCCTGTATCAGGACCGGTGGGGCCTGACGGCCCTGACCGTCACGGTCGTCTTCGGCGCCTACTCCCTGACACTGCTGGTGGCCCTGCTCACCACCGCAACGCTCTCCGACCACCTGGGACGGCGTCCCGTCCTGGCGGGCGCCCTGCTCCTGGAGACGACCTCCATGCTGCTCCTGGCCTCGGCGGACGGCGCCGGAGAGCTGATCATCGCCCGCGTCGTGCAGGGAGCGGCCACGGGCGCGGCCACCAGCGCCGCGGGCGCCGCACTCCTGGACCTGGCGGATTCCCGCCGTCCGGACCGGTCCGCCCTGACCAACGGCATCGCCCCGGTCGCCGGCATGGCCGCCGGCGTGCTCCTCGCCACCCTCCTGGTCCGCTTCGCGCCCGCCCCGACGTCCACCGTGTACGTCCTGCTGGCGGCGCTCTTCGCCGCCCAGGCGATAGCGGCGGCGTGCACCGGGGAGACGGCGCGTCCCCACCCCGGAGCACTGCGCTCCCTGCGCCCGCGGCTCTCCGCGCCGCCATCGGCGCGCCGTGCACTGCTGACGACCGGCGCCGGAATCGTCGCCATCTGGGCACTCGGCGGCTTCTACGCCTCCCTCGGCCCGGCGCTCGTGCACCTCGTGGCCCCCGGCCTTCCGCACATCGTCGGCGGCAAGGTCTTCTTCACCGTCAGCGCCGCCGCCGCGCTCACGGTGTGGGCACTGCGGCGGGCGGCGCCGTTCACCGCCGTCACGGGCGGAAGCCTGATCGTCGTCGCGTCCGCGGCCCTGACCCTGCTCGGCCTGCACGGTCTTGGCCCGCCGGCCGTATACGGCGGCGCGGCCCTGGCCGGCGTCGCCTTCGGGGCCGTCTCCCAGGGAGCGCTGCGCATGCTGCTCGCCTCGCTCCCCCAACGGGACCGCGCCGCGACCCTGGCCTCCTATTACGTCCTCAGCTACCTGTCCATGAGCCTGCCCGCCATCGCCGCAGGCGCCGCAACCCAGCACCTCGGTCTGCGGGCCACTTCCCACGCTTACACCCTGGGCTCCGCCCTCCTCGCCGTCGCGGCGGTGGCGGCACTCGCCGCGAGACGGCGCGAGGCGCTCCCCACCGCAGCGGACCACACTCACTGAAAACCAAGGAGACAACCATCATGAGCACGTCACCCGCCGCCTCCTGGACCGTGGGCGATGTCACGGTGCACCGCATCGACGAGGTCCTTCTGCCGCCCGCGACCGGCCCCTGGCTCCTGCCCGACGCCACCCCCGACCTCATCGACCGACAAGACTGGCTGCGTCCCGACTTCGCCGACCCCAACGGCATCCTGCACATCGACAGCCACAGCTTCGCCCTCACCGTCGGCGGACTGCGCGTCCTCGTCGACACCGGCATCGGCAACGGCAAGACCCGGGCCAACCCCGCCTGGCACGACCTGCGGACCGACTACCTCGAACGCCTCTCGGCCGCCGGATTCGCCCCCGAGACCGTGGACCTGGTGATCCACACACATCTGCACACCGACCACGTCGGCTGGAACACACGGGAGATGGACGGCGAGTGGGTCCCCACCTTCCCCAACGCCCGCCACGTCGCCTCCCGCGCCGAGCGCGACTTCTGGGCCGGCCACGACATGGACGAACCGCGCAGGCAGATGTTCCGCGACTCGGTGATCCCGGTCGAGGAGGCGGGACTGCTCGACACCATCGACGTCCCAGCCGGGGGCGCCGAGATCGTCCCCGGCCTGCGCCTGATCCCCACCCCCGGGCACACCCCCGGCCACGTCGCCGTCCAAGTGACCAGCCGGAGCGCCACGGCGCTGATCACCGGCGACTGCATCCATCACCCGGTCCAGTTCGCCCATCCCGCGATCGGCTCGTGCGTCGACATCGACCCGGAACAGGCCGAAGTCACACGCCGCAAGCTCCTCGCCTCGCTCGCCGGCACCGGCGCCCTCGTGCTGGGCACCCACTTCGCGCCACCCACCGCGGGCCATGTGATCCCCCATGGCGACGCCTACCGGCTCTCCCCCACCCCCTGACAACCCGATTGAAAGTCCTTTGGCAAGGGGGGCGACGCCGTCGAACTCCTTGACATCGGTCTTCTACGGTCAGCGGCATGGGGCGACACGGCACCGGTTCAGCTGAACGTGCGCCGGTAGGTCTGCGGGCTCACCCCGGTGGTGCGTTTGAAGCGGTCACGGAAGGCGGTGGGCGAGCCGAAGCCGACCTGGTAGCCGATGCGCTCCACGGAGTGCTCCGTGGTTTCCAGCAGGTGCTGCGCCCGGCGGATGCGGGCCCGGTGGAGCCACTGGAGCGGGGTGGTGCCGGTCTGGTCGCGGAAGCGCCGGATCAGGGTCCGGGTGCTGGTCCCGGCCCGCTCGGCGATGTCGGCGAGGGTGAGGTCGCGGGCCAGGTTCTCCTGCAGCCAGGTGAGCAGCACCTCGAACTCGGAGCCCTGCGGAGTGGGTGCGTGGTCGTGGACGATGAACTGCGCTTGCCCGCCCTCCCGTTCGAGAGGCATGACCGACAGGCGGGCGGCGTCGGCGGCGACGGCCGAGCCGTAGTCGCGGCGGATCAGGTGCAGGCACAGGTCCATGCCCGCCGCGGCGCCCGCCGAGGTGAGCAACTGGCCGTTGTCGACGTAGAGGACGCCCGGGTCGACCTCGATGTCCGGGTGGGCGGCGGCCAGAAGCCCGGCCGCGCGCCAGTGGGTCGTGACGCGCAGCCCGTCGAGAAGCCCGGTGGCGGCCAGGGGGAAGGCGCCCACGCAGATGGAGGCGATCCGGGTGCCTTCGGCGGCGGCCGACCGCAGCGCGTCGCGGACGGCGGGAGGGAGTGGGGCACCGGGATCGGCGACGCCCGGCACGATGATCGTGTCCGCGCCCCGAAGGCCCTCCAGCCCCCACGGGGCACGCAGGGTGAAGGCTCCGGCGTCGACCTCGTCGCGCTCCGCGCACACCCGGACCTGGTAGCCGGGCCGTCCGTCGGGCAGGCGGGTCCGGGAGAAGACCTCGATCGGGGTGGACAGGTCGAACGGGATCACCCGGTCCAGCGCCAGGACGGCAACCGTGTGCATGGCCAGAACCTACCTCCCCACCGGCTCCTCACGTCGAGGCTGATGATCCATGTAAGCGCAGCTCACGTCCGGTACAAGGACGTTGGCATTATTCCGTTGGAACCTGTCAGTAGTGCCACTGGGCGCGTACACGGAAGGCCGGTTGACTTCGGAGGGCCCCGATGGAAGTCGCCCAGGAGGAAGAAGTCGTCCCCTCATGAACCTCGTGTCACCGGTGATCGTCGGCATCATCTACTGCCTGCTGATGTCCCTGATCAAAGAACCTCACCGACGCCGCTTCAACGCGATCATGGTGGGCGGAGCCGGCGCCGCCTACCTGAGCGGGGGCGGGTTCGGCGGGTGGGAGATCCCCTTCGTCGCGCTCACGGCCTACGTCGCCTACCGCGGTCTGGACTCCTGGACCTTCATCGGCATCGGCTGGCTGCTCCACACGGCCTGGGACATGGCCCACCACCTCAAGGGCAATCCGATCCTGCCCTTCTACCACGACTCGTCCATGGCGTGCGCCATCTGCGATCCGGTGATCGCCCTGTGGTGCTTCCGCGGAGGACCTTCCCTGATCGCGTTCGTCCGCCGCGGGTTCAGGCCCGGCCGGACGGCGGACCACGCACACGATCATGCCTCCGCCCCTCACCAGATCCGCACTGGCACTTGACGCTCAGCCCGCGGGCCGGAGGATGTGACCGACGACCGGTGGCGGCGCCGTCAGGTGACCAACGCGCGGACGTCCTCGCCATGAAGACGCGGTGGTCGACGGGGCCGCCCCGATCTGCCCATCGGAGCCAGGGGCGGCCGGTCATCATGGCGGCGACACGGGCCATGCCGCCCGCGACGTCGGTGTCGGGTCCGGGTTCCATCTGCCATCCGGCGATACGCAGGGAGGTCTCCACGACGGTGCGGACGATCCGGCGGTCGTCGAACAGTGTCTGGGCGGCGGTTCCGCGCGCCAGGAGCAGTTCCGCCAGGACGGACGCGTCCTCCAGGCACCGGGCGGCGCCCTGCACGAGAGTGGTCGGGCAGGGGGGACGGCGTAGTCGCCGCGCCGGACGCCAGGCCCGACCCTCACCCGTGCGCGAGAACCTGGCAGGGATCTAGTCCACACGCCCCATCACGCGCGATGCGAGTCGAGCGACTGACCTGCGGTGATGCTTCTGCGAACGTGTGACCACTTCGGCAGGACCGAACAGCGACAAGAGGTCCGCTCTGTACGGGAGCAAGCCTCTGGCCTGCGGAAAATGTGGGCGATACTGGGTTCGAACCAGCGGCCTCTTCGGTGTGAACACGACCGGATTACCCCACCCGGGAACCCTTTTCAGTATCAGCCCAGGTCAGAGGGACTCATTCGCTGTCCGACACACCCCTTCAAGGAAGATCGAGGAACCTCCGGTTCCCATAATTTACGCCCCTCTAAGGAGCACCCAAGTAAACGCTCCGCTATCGGGACAGCCTCCACGGAAGGCCCCATTGACCAGGCACATCCCACGCTTGGCCGCAGACGAGGCGTCAACGATCACTTGTGCGCCGAACATCTGACCGAGCTCCACCGTAGCGAGGCCGACGCCACAACCCGCACTCAACACAGGCAAGGTGCCGACCGGGCCGCCAAGGTCGAAGGAACGGTGAACGGTGGGCGTAAACCGGCATCGAAGGCGGCGATGCCCTGCGTTCGGCCTCCGGACTGGCGGCATCCGCTAGTCGTCCCGCTCGTCTCGTCGGCTGACCGGCTTCGGCGGACGGGGCGGCACCGAAGCCATCGCGAGGCGCGTGATTGCTTCGGCGTTGGGTGTGCCAGGAGTGGGCGGCATGTCATCGCTCCAGATCAGGAGTTCCTCGCCGGTCGCACCCCAGACGTCGGGGTGGGCGCCCATGGTGAAGAAGACGATACCGGCCTCGACGTGCGTCATCTCGATCTCGGTGGTGGGAAAGCAGATCACCGCTTCCATGCCCGGTTCAAGCGTGTACTCATTGGCCCATGGCTCGAAGCAGAGCCAAAGCGGGCGATCTTCGTCGGCGGATAGGCGTAGAGTCACGGCGGCGTCTTCGGGACGGATCGGCATGTCCGCATTATGCGGACACGCCCTCTACATCTGGCGGCCGCCCGCCGAGGCAGGATGCCGTGCCGAGCCGGGAGGTTCTCACCGAGGCGTCAAGTAGGCCAGCTGCCCGCCCAATGGTCACGCGCTCTAGATGTATCGTTCAGCGTTGTTGGGCGACGAGCCCGTGTGCCTCGCCGGCCCCGGGGATCTCGTCCCCGGGGCGGGGACCGGGACGGCGGGTCACGTCGACGGGCTGGAGATCGACCCGGAACGGACGGTCGAGCGGCACCTGTCCGCGGTCGCCGGGACGATGCGGCGGCTGCTCCCCGACCGGATGCACGCACCCGCCGCCCGCCACCTGGAGCTGGCCCGGCAAGCGCCCGGCACCCACGAGTCCGCGGTCCTGGAACGGATCGCCGAGGCCGTGGAACTCGGGGAGGAGGCGTACGACCTCGTCGTCTTCGACACGGCACCGTCCGGCCACACGCTCCGGCTGCTCGCGCTGCCCGAGCAGCTCACCTCCTGGACCGAGGCCCTGCTCGCCAACCGCCGTTCCCCGGCCGGTGCCGCGGAGCTGCTCGCCCAGCACCGGAAGCAGGAGGACGCGCACCTCGCCCGGCTGCGAGAACAGGTCCCGGACGTACCGCTGCTCAACGTCCCGCTGCCGCCGAGAGAGCTTGTGGGTGCGGAGGCGCTCACCGCGTTGGTCGGCAGGCTCGGTCCCTCCTTTCTCTGAGTCACCGGATGCCTTCGGACTCGGCTCCCTGCCGTGACCTCGACGCCAACCGGCGGGCCCTGCCCGATGACGGGTTCACGGTCGACGACGAGGACGCGACGCCCCCTGATGACGGGGAGAACATCGACCCAACGACGAGTGCCGACGTCGAACGACACGGTGGCGGCGCTCCGGAAGGGTCGGGCGCAATCTCCCCGTGCGGCACGGACTGCGTGCCGTTTCCCCGGTTTGCCAGACACGTGTACGAGGCAACGGTGCGCAGACCGTCGGCAATTGACTGACCACGCTCGAAAGGACGAAACGCAGCATCGTGGTGACAGCCTCGGGCTGCTGGTGGCGGTCCTGGTCACCGCCGCCTCTGTCCAGGAGTCGGTCGCAGAGATGGCCTTGATCGACCGGCTGGCCACCGACCATCCGAGCATCCGCAAGACCCGGGTGACGCAAGCTACCGCCGGGGCACCTCGTCGAACACGCCGCCCCCGGCGGCATCGACATGCACATCGTCCAACGCGAGCCCGGCACCCCGGCCGCCCGCCGATAGGTCGCCGAGCGCACCCTGGGCCGGCTCATGCTGCATCGCCGCCTGGCCCGCGGGTAACGCCAACCGCGTAACGCCCGTACAGCGCGAATCAACCCGGCTGTACCACCATCCTCGACCTGGGCGGTCAGACAGACGCTTGGTTGCGAACGCACTGCTCTACACGTCGGTGCCATGTGTAGGTGGTCGATTCATAGAAGGTGGCCGCTACCGGCCGTGGCGCAGTGATGACCTCAGCGTATTCGGCCTGGCCCGGCTTGCATCCCTAGAACCTGAGTCTTGAGAGTCACGCCCTGGCCCTTCGGAATGCACTCATAGGTGATGACCGAACAGCGTCGACACCGCGTCCCCATAGTCGCTGGCGGACGACCAGTCGGCGCCTAGAGAACAGGAGTGTGAGCACATGACAGACCCGACCATGCTGGCGGCCTTGGTGAGTGTCCTTGGCATCGCAGCTGGGGTGACCAGTACCTGGCTTCGCGGACGCACACTCGAGAGGCTCCACCGAACCCGCGTGGACGGCCGAAGCGAGGTAGTGCGCGTCCTGGCTCCCGGGAGTCGATTCATCGACCTCGACTGCGGCTCCGTTGTCATCGAGGTCGGTCGTGGGAGCACCTCCGACAACAGCACTGAACTGCCGAAGCCAAGTCCAGACGCGAAAGCACTACAACGCCCCAGCAGCCAGGCCCCGGCCTTTGCAGGGCGGCGGGACAGCCGCCGTGCACAGTGAGTTCGGCAACTGCTTCGAGCAGGACTTCCCACGGCTCGTCGGTTTTCTCATGACACTAGGAGCCGGGCAGTGCGCGGCCGAGGACGCCGCCCAGACGGCCTATGCCGAAGCCTTCGCGCGCTGGGACGAGATCGACCGGCCACGGGCCTGGGTCCGCACTGTCGCCATCCGTAGTCTCTATCGTGACCGACGAGCCGCGCAGGCATCGGACGAGTCACTTCGCTGGCTCAACACCAAGGCCTGTGATGACCACGCAGAGCGCGTCGCTGAACGAGACGTCGTGCTGGCCGCACTGCGGACCCTGCCACCCCGTCAACGAGAGGTCATGGCCTGGACGATCGATGGGTTCAAGCCCGAACAGATCGCGCTGGAACTACGAACCACACCCGAGAACGTCCGAAAATCCCTCCAACGTGCACGCGAACGACTCAAGAACTTGCTGGAGACGCAAGCAGAAAGGAGGCGAAAGTGACTGGCCAGCAGCCGCCAGCAACATCACCCCACCGCATGACCGACACAGAACTAGACACAGTGCTCAACAACGCAGGTCAGCAACTCGAAACTGGGCTACGCCAGAGTATCGATACGGATGCACACCTATCTAGCACGCTTGCAGGGGTCAATCTAAAACGCCCCAGAAAAGCATTCGAGCGGCTGACCAAACGTCCGGTGAGCTCAATACGGCCGGGGGACCATGCATGGCTAGCCTTCAGCAACAAACCGGAACGCGATCGGGTGATCGGGGCCTTCATCCGCGAGGCGTTCGACACTAACGAGAAGGTCGTCTACATCACCAATGGCGACCCCGGGCAACTCGCAGGGGTCCTTCCCAACTATGGCTACAACCTACCCGTCCTCACTCGCACAGGACAACTGCGCTTCATCCCGCGAGAGGAGGCGTGTCTCGACTCCCGCGGTCGGTTTGACCATGATCAGATGACACAAACGCTCGAAGAACAGGTCGGCGAAGCTTTCGATCAAGGCTATCGGGCAGTCCGGATAACGACCGACCTCACCTGGACACTCAACAAATCCGCAGCATCTGACCTGACACGCATACTTCACAGCGAGGAACGTTTCAGCGAAAAAGTATTCGCCACATCGATGGCTATGGTCATCTGTCAGGTGGACAGGCGCCGTTGCACTCAAGAAGAACTGGCCGCCCTGGAAGACGCCCACGAATTCCTCGTGGAAGCCAACCCCGAGTATGACGACGGAGTCCTACGCATCACTCGCACGTTCGCACCTCCAGGACTACGAATCGATGGGGAGGTCGATGCGGCACGTCTAACGATCCTCAACGAGTTGCTCAAGATGACCAATTTCTCAGACGAGCCAGTACATCTCGATCTATCACGGCTCGCCTTTATCGACCTGGGCGGCCTCAACATGCTCGCTCACCACGCCAGCCAACTACCCAAGCACGCACCACTGATACTGGACGACGTTTCACCTGAAGTGATGTCAGTGATCGAGATGATCGGATGGCACCGTCTGCCAGGATTGCTGGTAGGGCGGCGTTAAGCTGGGCTTTCAGTACCTCGCATGTCCTACGACTCGGCGCGCTAGGTCATCTGTCCGTGCTGGGGGGAAGCCCAGTCGAGCACCAGCCGCAAAGAACGATGGCTCGGCACCATCCGGCCGACCACGCCAAGCTCACCCGCCAGCCCGGCTTTATCGCCTACCGAAGGCCGCAGCCGCCCGCTGACCACAGGCCCACGCCGAAGACGACGGCCTGAGCCCGTATCACCGATCTCGATGGGAACATCTCTTCATGACGCTTCCGACGTTGACCGTGGTGAGCGGCGGCCCCGGAACCGGAAAGACGACCCTGGCCCACCAACTCGCCCAGACCTTGGGATGTCCCGCGATCGTCCGCGACGAGATCAAGCAGGGAATGGTCCTGGCCGCTCCCGGCTACCGGGCCGGCGGCGACGACCCCCTCAACCGCCCCACCCTCGACGCCTTCTTCAGCGTGCTGAAGACCCTCCTGAGCGCCGGTGTCACCGTCGTCGCCGAAGCCGCCTTCCAAGACCGGCTATGGCGCCCGAACCTCGAGCCCCTCACAGCCATCGCCCATCTCCGCGTCGTGCGCTGCACCGTCGACGCCGCCTCCGCCCATGACCGGATCATGCAGCGTGCCCGAGACAACGCCCATCGAGCCGCCCACGGTGACCACGAACTCCTGGAGGCGATCGCCAACGGACAGCACTCGCTGGACTCCTGGGTGCCGATCCGCATGGACGTCCCCACCCTGACGGTCGATACCTCAGACGGCTACAAACCGACGCTGCCTGACATCGCCGCCTTCGTCACCGAACGAACCGAGCCCACTCGACGCTGAACGCTTCGGACATGGCACCAGGAACTCTCGGTACCGGTCACCGCGCTGCTACGGGAGGACTCCGCCGAACTCCAGCTCGCCGTCACCAAGGTGATCTACCAGTGCGCCGAGGCGGAGACCCGACCCGGAGTGCAGGCTGACTGCCCTGGACCTCCCCGCGGCCCTGGGACTCACGAGTCATTGACTGCAGCCGGATATGGACGCGGGCGCGGTCGTAGCCGAGTCGGACCCGTCCGATGTGCGGGCAGATGAGCTCTGGGCTCGGACGGCGTGCGGGGACGGACCGGCGGTTGGACAGGAACAGCGGCCCGTGGGTGCGGACGAGAGGCGGGCGGTGCCGGCGTCCCAGTAGACCCATTCGATGTCGCCGCCCTTGGACTTCAGCGGTACGCGCCGGTTCTCCAGGTTCTGCACGTCCAGGGAGAGTGTCTCGGCGGCGCGGGCGGCGGTCTCGTACAGCATCCGCCACAGGGTGCGTTCCCGTAGGGGGATCTCGCGGCGCGATAGCAACCGCTCGATCTTGGTCTTGCTGACCGCCTTGGTGTGTTCGACGTCTCGCGGCGCCGTTCGGCGTCGGCCGGGACCGACGGCGCGTCCCGCCGACGAACGCGCCGCCATCCTCGCCCGCCCGCGAGCGCGGCGAGTCCGTCCGCACCATCGCAGCCGGAGTGAAGGTCTCGGTCGGCGTCGTCCACAAGACTCTCAAGACCGCCGAAAGCACCCTCGCCGACCGGCCTGATCCAGCGGCCCAGTAGGGAGGCAGAGATGAGTTCTGCGGTGTCCGGGCGTCTCAGTGTCGTACCCGTGACCGAGGAGGACTCTTGATGCGCAGCGTTTCCCGTTCGACGAGCGTCTCGCCTGGCGGCCGTACCGTCGGGCCGGACGGCGGCTGCTCGTGCTGAGGCAAGTCGTGGAGGGTGTGCTCGTCCACGAGAGCGAGTTCGTGCAGAGCAACGCCGTCGTGGTGCAGGGTGGGTCCGGTGTGTTGCTCATCGACCCCGGGGTGACCGTCTCCGAGATCGACTGCCTGGCGAACGACCTTCGCGAGTTGGGTGAGTCCGTTGTGGCGGGGTTCTCCACGCATCCGGATTGGGATCACCTGCTCTGGCACACCCGGCTCGGCACAGCTCCCCGTTACGGCACGGCGCGCTGCGCGGCCACTATCGCAGAGGAGCTGTCGGATCCGGGCGCGAAGGCCCGCATCGCCGACCACCTGCTCGAAACGGAAATCGCCGGGCAGGTACCGCTGGAACTACTCGGCCTCATCACCGGCCTGCCCGCCGAAACCACGCACGTTCCTTGGCAGGGCCCTGCAGTCCGGATCATCGAGCATCAAGCGCATGGCCCGGGCCACGCGGCGCTGTTGATCGAGGAACGTGGGGTTCTCGTCGCCGGCGACATGCTCTCCGATGTCCTGGTTCCGATGCTCGACCTGGACGCCACCGCGAACCCGATCGAGGACTACCTCACCGCGCTGCGGCTGCTGGAGGGCGTGGCGGATGACGTTGATGTCGTCGTCCCGGGCCACGGTTCCGTCGGCGGAGCCGACCAGGTACAGGAACGGATCGACCGGGACCGGGCGTACGTACTCGCGTTGCGGAACGGCCAAGATCCCGCCGACCCGCGGGTCGGCCCATCGGCCAAGCCCGGCTGGGAGTGGGTGAGCGACGTGCACGAAGGGCAACTCCAGCACCCCACCCAAAGAGACGAGCGGGACGGGGCACCCCGCTAGCAACCGAGAACTTACCCGTTAGCTGGATCGAGTGCACCGTCTCCTGGCTGACCGGCTACCGGAGCCTGCGCTACGAACGCAACGCCCGCAGCTACCTGACCTTTCTCGATCTCGCCGCACCCTCAATTGCTACGACTGCCTGATCAAACCCACTACATAGGACACGGTCCTTAGACGATCGACCATTCGATGTCGGGGATCATTTCCCTGTCGTCGGCAACCACCTCGTTGAACATGACTCTGCAGTGGGGTGAACTGCCACCGCTCCCGCTCGGCGTCAGGCTTGACCGCCCAGGGATTCCACTCGCTGATCGCCCTCATTTCATTCACGTGATGGCAGACGATCATTTGGCACTCAGGCCGGTGATGGAAACCATCAGCGCTGAGCGCCTCGGATCGACGGTGTGCCCGCGCCGCTGGTGGCGATGCGCGCTGATGACGCCGTACTCGGCGAGAAAGCCGGCCAACGAGAGTCGGGCGACGCCTGGCGGGCCGTCCCGCAACCCCGGTCTGCGGCCTACTGGGCGGGGGCCTCGGCGAGCGACAGGCTGTTCCCGTCGGGGTCCGGCACGACGACGTGGCGCACGCCGTTGCCGTAGGTCTCCACCGGTTCGTGCCCGATGCCGTGCGCGGCGAGGCGGGCCAGGATGTCGTCGAGGTCGGTCACACCGAGCGTGATCACGGCGCCACCTACCCGCTCGGCCCGCTCGTCGACGACGATCCACGCGTTCTCACCGACTCGCCACAGGTACTCAGCACCGATGACCTCGTCCGCGGCACGCCCGAAGAACACCTCGAACCACTCCAGTGCCTTGGTCCGGTCGCTCACCGGCATGACGCAGTACAAGTCCACTTGGACACCACCCTCCTCGGCCGTTTCGGAACTCAGACCGCTCCCGTGGCCGGAACTCATCTGACCCGGAGGCAAGTCGTCGCTTCATCGGCATCACGGTCGAAACGTTCCACGACCAGAGGCTCGATACGCCGAGGGCGTCCACTCGATCCGGTTCACGTCGGCCTGCTCGCGGTTCGAGCAGGCGGCGAGGCGCCGTTGTCCGGACGGGAACGGTCTCCCTGCCGTTCGCCTGGTTTTCATGAGGCTGGAGCACGCTTGCGCGCGGTCGATGATCGAGGAGGCGTTGATGCGCGCAAGCCGTTTTCTGGTGACGATGTTGTTTACGGTGGTGATCGTGGGTCAGTTCACCGCGCCGGCCACTGCCCGGCCCAAGCCACGGGCCTTGACCGTGATGACCTTCAACATCCATCACGGACAGGGTACTGACGGGAAACTCGACCTGGAGCGCATCGCCCGGGTCATCGAGGGGGCCGACTCCCAGGTCGTCGGGCTCCAGGAGGTCGACCGGCACTGGTCGCAGCGCAGCGACTTCGTCGACCAGGCGTCCTGGCTGGCGCGCCGGCTCCGCATGCACGTGGTGTACGGGGCCAACCTCGACCGCGACCCGGCGCGGCCCGGGGAACCGCGCCGCCAGTACGGGACGGCGATCCTGACCGAGAGCCCGATCCTCGACTGGGACAACACCTTGCTCCCCCGGTTCGACGGCGGTGAGCAGCGCGGCCTGCTCCGGGCCCGCATCCGGGTGCGGGGCGTCCCGCTGACCGTCTACAACACCCATCTTCAGCACAACAACGCGGCCGAGCGGCTCGCGCAAGTGACCGCGATCGAGGAACTGATCGGCAACCCGGAGCACTCGTTCGTGCTGCTGGGCGACCTCAACGCGACCCCCGAGTCCGCCGAGATCCGCGCCCTCACCGACGAGATGGCCGACTCCTGGGTCGAGCGCGGCGTGGGCGCCGGGCACACCTACAACAGCGAGAACCCCACAGCCCGGATCGACTACGTGCTCACGTCCTCGTCGGTGGTCACCCGGACGGCCGCGGTGGTCACGGCCGACCCCGGCGCCTCCGACCACCTGCCGGTGACCGCCGAGGTTCGACTGCCCGGCAGCCACCGCAACGATCTCTGAGGAGCGGGGCGAGGAGAGCGAGAACCGGACGGTCGAACGGCCCGGCTGGAACGGCACGGCCAAGTTCTGGTGGTGGTCGGCCAACCCGCCCCGATCGGTGCGCTGCCCGTCGCGGTCGCCCGTGCCACCGGATGCCAGGTCGCGGTCCAGGTGGAGGAGATCCTCGATCCCTCGCTCGCCTAGGTCCTGATCTCGATGCCCGGCATCGAGATCAGGACCAGCACACAAAATTGTGGTGGAATCGGTGACACCGCGGCCTTCGCGCCCCGGGCACCTGGCCGCCTACGGCCGGCCTGGCGCCCGTCACCCGCCGCTCCGGGCCGTCCAGGTATAACTGCGCCACGCATGGCACAAGGGCACCGCTGTGCCCGTCTTGGCGAACATCACGGTCGGCGGGCTCGACCACCGCGGGGTTCGGCGGCTGGGTCAACTACGGCGCGGGCGCCACGTTCGGCCCGTGGTCGGTGACCGCCCCGGTGTCGCATGACCAGGCCGGGCACCACATCGGCCAAAGCTACGTCGGCCGCCACCTGGACCTGGACGCGACGGGACAGGTCCAGCGCACCATCACCGGACTCGACCCGGGTGGCACTTACACGATCTCGCTGCGCGGGTCTCCTCCACGGGCGGCGTCACCGGCATGGTGGTGGACGACCTCGTCAGCTGGCAGACCGGCGGCCCCGGCGCGACGGCCGCCATGCTCAAGGCCCCGGCGGACAGGCCGTCGGACCCGCCCGCGAAGAACCCCACCGCCGAGCCCACCACTCCCCCCGCCCCGGAGGCCCCGCGCCACCACTGAGATCCCCCGCTCCGCCCGTCCGCACCGCACCTGCGGACGGGCCGAGCTTCTCGCGTTGCGATCCCCGTCGACAAGACCCGTTCCAAAAGCCACGATAAATCGCCACGACCATGGGTCGATCGAGACCTGTCCGAATTACCTTTCCTCCACGTACATCCTCGGCGCGCCGAGCCTCACAAGCCGACGAGCTGACCCTGAAGTGACGAGTAGAACGCCGTCGTGGGTTTCACCGTCCGCCAGGTCGTCGGGCATGTCGGTGGATGGGCGGCACCGCGGCGAAGGGACGGTCGTCGGGCGGCCTCCCGCGCACGATGAACCTCGCGGCGACGCCGGGATCTCCGCCGACCGCCGCTGTGAGAGCCGGTTCGCGCGGGCCCAGGCGGGTGGTGGGCTCGTCCGGGAGGATGGGGCGCGGTTCGCCGGCCAGCGTCATCACCAGGTCAAGCCGGCGGGCCATGCGGTTTCGCGGTCCGGTTCCGCCGGGAGGCAGCGGTCTTCATCGGCGGTCCCCGAAGGTGATGCGGTCTCCGTCGGCCGCCTCGGCGTACCGGCGCCGCGCGTCCTGCTGGAGGTTCCGGGACTCGGGGCCGGCGAGCCGCTCCGCGAAGAGCCCGGCTTCGAGGCGGAGACCTTCGGTGAGCGACAGCCGAGAGCCCTCGACCAGGGCGCGTTTCGCTGCGGCGAGCGCGGAGGCGGGACGGGCCGCCATGCGGCGGGCCAGTCGCGATGCCTCCGCCTGGAAGACGGGCGTGGGGAGCACCCGCTCGACGATTCCGGCCGCCGCGGCCTGTTCGGCGGTGAGGACGTCGCCGGACAGGACGACATCGGCGGCCCGCGGCCCGGGCCGACCAGCCTGGCCAGGCGCTGGGTGCCGCCTGCACCGGGAATGATGCCGAGCGCCGTCTCGGGGAGGCTGAAGTGGGCGTCGGCCGAGGCCCAGCGCAGCGTGCAGGCCAGGGACAGTTCGAGGCCGCCGCCCCACGCCTGGCCGTCGATCGCGGCGATCACCGGCTGCGGGAGGCGCTCGATGCGCCGCATCGCGGTGTACCAGATCTTGGCCCGCGGCACCGGTCCCCGGGACAGTTCGGCGAGTTCGTCCAGGTCTGCGTGTGCGACGAAGTAGCCGGGGACGCCGCTGGTGAGCGTCACGACACCGATGTCCGGGTCGGTCTCCAGGCGGGCGAGTTCCGCGTCCAGTTCTTCGAGCGCGGCAAAGGTGAGGAAGTTGCGCGGCGGGTTGCGGTAGGTGAGGACGGCGACGCCGTCGCCGTCCTGCCGGGTCCACATCGTCATGTCAGTCCTCGGGCGAGTCGAGTCCGTGCTCGGCGAGGAAGCGCTGCACGGCGTCAGTGAAGAACTCGGGGTTGTCCTGGTTGGCCAGGTGGGCGGCGTCCGGGACGACGAGGTACCGCGCCAGCGGGTCCCGGCGTTCCCAGACGGGCATGGCGGTGCGGAAGTTGCCGAGCCGATCGTGTTCGCCGTGCAGCAGCAGTTCGGGTACTTCGATCCGGTACTCGGGTTCGGGGTGCAGGGCGCCGACCAGGCTCGCCATGACCGCGACCATGTCCGGGTGCGACATCCTGCTCGCGGTGTCGCGCACGTACTCGCGGACGCGGCGGTCGCGGGCGGACGCCTTGGCCTCCTGGCGGATCAGGGCCTTGCGCGGGTACCAGGGCAGCATGCGGACGACCGCCGCGGCCTGGAGCCGCTCCCGGCGTGACAGCGGCAGGGTGTTCCCGGCGCAGCCCAGCGCGACCAGAGCCGAAACCCTGTCGGGGTGGTGGTAGACGACCTCCTGGGAGAGGTTTCCGCCCATCGACTGGCCGACGAGGACGGTCCGCTCTACGCCCTCCCCGTCGAGGATCGCGAGCAGGTCTTCCGTGGCCGCGTCCAGGGACCACGCGGCCCGGTTGGGGATGGAGCGGCCGTGTCCCCGGACGTCCCACAGGAGGATCCGGTGCCGTGCGGCGAACCTCTCGATCTGTGGTTCCCATGTGCGGTGGTCGAGGGTGGCGCCGTGCGTGAAGACGATCGGGGGTCCGTCGACCGGGCCGCCGGTCCAGTAGTGGATCTCGCAGCCGGCGCGTTGGACGGTCCGGTGCCGCAGCATCACTGCTCCGCCTCGTCGCCCAGGAGCAGGACCGACTCGCCGTAGTGGACGCTCTGGGCGGACGGTCTTCCGAGGCCGGCCGTGGCGATCGGCTCCCCGTCGCCCTGGTTGCGGTCGAAGTGCGGGAAGTCGCTGCTGGACAACAGCAGGCCGATGCGGTGGCCCTCGCCGAACCGCTGGGCCGTGTACCCGAGGTCGATCTCCAGCGGGACCGGTTCTCCGCTCGGCACGGTGGTACCCGGGCCGTCACGGTGGCTCAGCCGGACCACTCCTTCGCAGACCGGCAGCAACCGTCCGTCCGGTAGCCGGTCCACCAGGCGGGCCATCACGTCGGCGTCCGCGGCGTCGGTCGCGAACGAGAGCCGCAGCCGAACCCGGCCGGTGACGTCGGTGTCCTCGTCGAGGACGTCGCCGAGGTAGAGCAGGACGTCGGGTCTCGTGGCGATGGAGCCGAGGTCCAGCGGCCCGGGGGCGAGGCGGCCGAGGTGCAGGACGCGGCCGCCGCGGCTCGGGACCGGATGGGCCGGGTCGTGGACGTAGCCGTCGGGTTCCGCCGGGCCCGCCGGATCGGGCACGGCGGTCAGCCCGCCGGGCGTTCCGCCCGCGACCGCGGGGCCGGTCAGGTGCAGGGCGAGGCCGGTGGTGCCCGCGGGGGGCCACCGCCCGGCGGTGCGCCATTCGTCCGCCCCCATCAGGAAGTACAGGACGGGGGCGGATTCGTCCGGCCCGTCCAGGCAGCGGCGGAAGAAATCCAGGTGCCGGGCGGGCAGCCGGGCGGCGGCCGCCGAGGCCGCGACGCCGAAGTTCACCTCGCCCTGCAGGTGGGTCAGGGCCCCGGTGTGCGCCCAGGGCCCGACGATCAGCTCGTGCCGCAGGTCCGGGCGCAGCCGCCGCATCTCCAGGTGACCGCGGACGGTCGCGGACGCGTACACGTCGTACCAGCCCGTCACCGACAGGACCGGTACCTCCACCGCCGCGTGGTCCCAGTCGGGCAGGGCCCGGACGCGGCCGGCCAGCAGGTCGCCGATGCGGACCGGGAATCCGGGCAGGTCCAGTTCCGGCATGTCGGCGAGCGGCAGCCGCCGCATCGCCCGCTCCGGGTCATGGATCAGGGCCGCGACCTTCGCGACGAGCGCCGGGTCGGCGTCCGATCCCCGTCGGCCCAGCCAGTCGGCCGCCATGTAGGCCAGCCATCCGACCAGGTGGTCGAGCCGGAGCGCGCCGCCGGTGTCGCGGGCGTCCGCCGTCGCGCCGGTCGTCATGGCCGGGGCGATGCCCCGCAGGTGCGGCGGCCGCAGCGCCGCGCCGAGCCAGGCGACGATGCCGAGGTAGGACGTGCCCGCGAGGAACACGTTGCCGTCGCACCAGGGCTGTGCCGCCGCCCACTCCACGGTGTCGTAGGTGTCCTCCGCCTCCTGCTCCCACATGACGGCCTGCCACTCGCCGCCGGAGTCGAAACGGCCGCGGGTGTCCTGCGCCAGGGCGGCGAACCCGCCGGCGAGGCAGTGCTGGGGGTGCAGTGCGTCGGAGCCGATCTGCCGCCGCCCGTAAGGCGTCCTGAAGATCACGACCGGGGCGGGGGCCGGGGGCCGCCACAGGTCGCCGCGCAGCGGCACGCCGTCCCGCATCGGGGTTTCGACGCCGCCTTCGATGCGTCCCAGTTCCATCGTCACACCGCCTTGAGGGCGAGCATCGTGCGGGCCATCTCGTTCCATCCGGCGGTCGCGCCGCCGTCCACGGTCAGGGCGCAGCCGGTGAGGAACGAGCTGCCGGGCAGCGCGGCGAACACGGCGGCGCGGGCCTGCTCCTCGGGGGTGGCGAGCCGTCCGGCGGACGTCGTCGCGGCGAGGGAGTCGCGCAGCGGACCCGGCGGCCACAGCTCGTCCACCATCCCGGTGTGCGTCGGCCCCGTGACCAGCGCCACCGCACGGACACCCTGCGCGCCGTAGTCGACGGCCACCGACCGGGCGAGGCCGATGAGGGCGTGCTTGGCCATGTTGTAGACAGGGGAGCGGGGTGTCGCCGCGACCCCGCACATCGACGACGTGAACACGAACACGCCGCCGTCCGCGCGCATGTGCCCGACGGCGGAACGCACCAGGTAGAAGTTGGCGTCGCAGCACACGCCCATCACCTTGCGGTAGTCGGCGTCGGTGAGGCTGTGCGGGCGCCCGGGGACGTTGACGCCGGCGTTGCCGTGGACGATGTCGAGCCGGCCGTGCCGGGCGACGACCGTGTCGACGACCTCGGCGACCTGGGCCGGGTCGGAGACGTCCGCCTGGACGGTCCCCTCCCCCGGCGTCAGATCCACGCCGACGACCTCGGCGCCCACGGCCCGGAATAGTCTCATCGAGGCGGCGCCGATGCCGCTCGCCGCGCCGGTGATCAGGACGACCCTTCCGTCGAGGCGGCCGAAGACGTCGCCGTCCGTCATGGTCATGTGTTCCTCCTCAGCGGCCGGTGAACTCGGGACTGCGCTTCTCGACGAAGGCCCGCGCGCCTTCGGCCGCGTCGTGCACTTCCCTGTTGTTGCGGATGTGGAAGGTGTTCTGGGTGCGGAGCGCCTGCTCGAGCGGCTGGCCGTACACCCTCTCGCGCAACTGCTTGTAGAGGCCGATCGCCCGGGTGGGGCCGGCCGCGAGGCGCCTGGCCTCGGCGAGCGCCGCGTCCCGCAGGTCCGCCGGCGGGACGACGCGGGTGTAGATGCCCAGGCGCTCGGCGTCGGCGGCGTCGAGCAGCCCTCCCGACAGGTAGATCTCCGTCGCCTTCGCGGTCCCGACGATGCGGGCCAGCATGACGGCGGTGCCGGTCTGCGCCACGTTGACCAGGCAGCTTCCGATCCGGGCGGTGCCCGCGGCGATCCGCAGGTCGGCGGCGCAGGCGAGCTCGGTGCCGGCTCCGGCCGCGGGGCCGTTGACCGCCGCGATGACCGGTTGCGGCGCCGTGACGATCGCCTCGACGATCCGCAGGTACACCGGGTCGGCGGTGTCGCCGAGGACCGGCGAGTGCCTGCGCTCCCCGGCGAGGTGCTCGTCCACCGCGCCGAGGTCGTCCCCGCCGCAGAAGGCACTGCCGGAACCGGTCAGCACCACGGCCCGGGCCCGCGGGTCGGTCTCGGCGCGCTCGAACGCGCGCAGCAGTTCCTCGCCGAGCGCGCGGTCGAGCGCGTTGCGCCGGTCCGGACGGTTCATGGTCAGCCACAGGACCCCCGGCGCAGGCCGTGAGACCAGCAGGACCCCGCCGCCTCCGGACGCCGTGCTCTGCTGCCCCTGCGTCATGCTCGGACCATCCCTCCATCGACGAACAGTGCTTGGCCGGTGACGTAGCCGGCGCTCGTGCCCAGCAGCCAGGCCACCGCGGCGGCGACCTCCTCCGGGTATCCGCAGCGGCCGAGCGGCAGCCGCGCGGCGACCTTCTCGGCAAGGCCGCGGAGTCCGCTCTCATCGAGCATCGGGGTGTCGATGAAGCCCGGGCACACGGCGTTCGCGCGGACGCCGAGCGGTCCCAGCTCGACGGCGAGCGACCGGGTCAGGCTCAGCAGCCCGCCCTTGCTCGCGTCGTAGGCGGCCTGCCCCGCGAACCCGGTCACCGCGATCGAGCAGACGTTGACGACGGCGGCGCCCGGCAGCCCGGCGAGGACGGGGGCCGCCTCGCGGGCCAGCCGGAACGGCGCCGACAGGTTGACCTCCAGCACGCGCGTCCAGTCGGCGGTGCGGTGCTCGCCGAGCGGCGCGCGATGCTCGACGCCCGCGTTGTTGACCAGGCCGTCGAGGCCGCCGAGCCGCTCGGCCGCGCGGGTGACGAGCCGCCGCGGCGCGCCGCCGCCGGTCAGGTCGAGCGGCATCGTGTGCAGCCGGCCGTCCGCGGCCTGGTCGCCGAACCGCCGTTCCAGGCGGCGGCACCCGGCCTCGTCGACGTCGGTCGCCAGCACCCGGGCGCCGTGCAGGAGGAGTTCGGCGACGAGCGCGGTGCCGATGCCCCCGGCCGCGCCGGTGACCAGGACCCGGCGGCCGTTCACGCCGCCGCCCCGGAACGGGGCCGGTGCAGCAGCCGTTCGGCGTTGCCGTGCAGCCAGGCCCGGACGGTGCCGTCCGGCAGGCCGAGCCGGGCCACCTCGGCGGCGAGCGCGGCGGGCGGGCGGGCCTGCGTCCAGCTGGTCGAACCGAACATGACCCGGTCCCGGACGGGCCCGGCGCCCAGCGTCAGCAGCGCCTCCCAGCCCGATCCCGGGGCCGTCATCCTGGACGGGCGGTGCGAGGAGAACTCCACGTGGACGTTGGCGTGCCGCTGTGCCACGGCCAGCATCTCGGTCACCCAGGGCCAGCCTCCATGGCCGGCCACCAGGACGAGGTCCGGATGGGCGCCGGCGATCCGGTCCAGCACGCGCGGCGCCGAGACGTCGATCGGGACGGCCGAGCGGAAGTGCTGCCCGCAGTGCAGCCACACCGGGGCGCCGGCGTCGGCGGCGAACCGCCAGAACTCCGCGTGCTCGGGCCCGGACGGGTCGACGCCGTCGAGGAACGGGATCACCGACAGGCCCGTCGCGCCGAGCCCGCCGAGCGCGCGGCGCGCCTCGGCGAGCGCGGCCCGCGGATCGGCGAGGCCGACGCCCGCCCACGCGCTGAGCCGGTCGGGATGCCGGGCGGCGTAGCCGGCGACCCGGTCGTTGACCGTGCCGTCCCCGACGGGCCACGGCCCTCCGTGCAGGACCTGGTGGGCCACCCCCGTCTCGGCGAGCGCGCTGACATGGCGGTCGATGTCGAAGCCGTCCCCGAGGGCGGCGGCCAGCCGCTCCGCCGTGCCGACCGGGTCGCGCGCCGCGTCGGCCGCGACCTCGCCGGGCGGGCGTCCGGTGCGGGCGGCGAGCCGACCGGCGAACAGGACGACATAGCGCGGCGCGGCGGTGGCCAGCGCGCGCAGATAGGCCGTCCAGCATTCGGTGTCATAGGCGACCTCGCAAACGTCGATCACCGGTTCACGCATCACGGCCTCCTCTATGTACAAACGTTTGTTTACCAGACTCTCCGACGATAGGTCAATGAACGTTCATGTGGTGATAGCGTCGAGGCGTGGCTACGACACGCTCCCGGACGACCGCCGCCGGCGCACCGGCCGCGGCCTCGATGAGCCGGCGGATACTCGACGAGGCGGCACGCCTGTTCTACGAGGACGGGTTCCCCGCCACCAGCGTCCGCAAGATCACCGCCGCGTGCGGGGTCACCGCGGGCTCGCTCTACAACCACTACGGGTCCAAAGAGGAGGTCCTCTACGCGATCCTCAAGCGGGCCCACGAGGACTCCGAGGCCCTGCTGGAGGAGGGCCTGCTGCGCGGCGGCGACCGGCCCGACCGGCAGCTGGCGGAGCTGGTGCGAGAGCTCACCCTGTTCCACACCGAGCGGCGCATCGAGGGCCTCGTCGCCCGGACCGAATGGCGCCACCTCCCGCCGGAGCAGGCCCGCGAGGTCCTGGACGCGCAGCGGCGCGTCCGCCGGATCTTCGAGCGCACGCTGGAGCGCGGCCTGGCCGTCGGCCGGTTCCGGCTGAGCGACCCGCGGTCACAGCGCCCCGCGCAGGTGGACGTGGTCGCCAAGGCCATCCTCGACATGTGCATCAACGCCGGGCAATGGTTCCGGCCGGAGGGCACGGTGACGGCCCGCGATCTCGCCGACCAGTACGCGTTCCTGGCCCTCCAGCTCGTCGGCGCCGACCCGCAGCGGGCCTGACGCCCCGGCCGGCCCGCCGGGTGGACGGTCCCGCACGCGAGGCGACCGGACGCCGCCCCGGACGTCCGGGGCGGCGTGCCCTCCGGCCGGGCCGTTCCGGAGCCGGTCAGCGGGTGGCGGACGTCCCGCCGATGCGGTCCCGCCGGACGACGACGCCCAGCCGCTCGCGATCGGCCGTGTCCGCCGTGACGCCCTCCGAGCGCAGCCGGTGCTTCTCGATCTTGTTCGTCGGCGTGTGCGGCAGCGCGTCGACCACGCGCACATAGCGCGGCACCATGAAATGCGCCATGCGCGGGATGAGGAAGCGCAGCAGCTCGGCGGGATCGACGGCCTCTCCGTCCACGGGGGCGACGACCGCGAGCACGTCGTCCTCGCCGTGCGGGCTCGGCACCGCGACCACCGCGGCCTCCCAAACCGCCGGATGTGCCAGCAGCTCCGCCTCCACCTCGGCCGAGGAGATGTTCTCGCCGCGCCGCCGGATCGTGTCGCCCATCCGGTCCACGAAGAAGTACTCGCCGTCCACCCTGCGGAAGGCGTCCCCGGTGTGGAACCAGCCGTTGCGCCAGGCCCGAGCCGTCGCCTCGGGCATCCCGAGGTAGCCGGAGTTCATCGCCCACGGCTGGGTGGTGCGCAGCACCAGCTCGCCGACCTTCCCGTCCGGGAGGGCCCGGTCGTGCTCGTCGACGACCCGGGCCTCGACGCCCGGGCGCAGCCGCCCGGACGTGCCCGGCACCTGGGGATCGGGTCCGGAGATGATCGGGATCGAGACCTCCGTCATGTTGAACATGGCGACCACGTCGACGCCGAAGCGCTCGGCGAAGGCCGCGTTGTCCTCGATGAGCGGGATCATGAAGACGCGCCGGAGCGGGTGCGCGCGGTCGTCCGGGGACGGCGGGCGCTTGCCGAGGAACGTCGCCATCACGCCGAGCAGCGTGACGTGCGTGGTCTCCGTCGCGCGGACGGCCGGCCAGAACGACTCGGTGTCGAACGCGTCCACGAGGCTGATCCCGCCGCCGAACAGCAGCGCGGCGTAGGTGCCGATGGTGCCGCCCGCATGGAACAACGGCAGGTTCACCATGTAGCGATCGGCCGCTCCGAAACCCGTGAACGCGGCGCGCGCGCACGCCGCGAGCTGGACGTACGAGCACAGGACGCCCTTCGACGGCCCGGTCGTCCCGGACGTCAGGATCACCGCGTACGGATCCCACGGCGCGGCCGGCGCCTCCGGCCGGAAGCCGGGTGCCGGCGCGGCCAGCGCCTCCGGCCCGAGCACGTCCGGCCCGAGCACGTCCGGCCCGGGTGCCGCCTCCGGCCGGGCGTCGTCCGGTCCGAGCACCACCACGCGTTCCAGCGCGCCGGTGTCGACGCCGGCCAGCCGCCCGGCCAGCTCGGCGTGCACGACCGCCGCCCGCGCCCCCGACAGCCGGATCGCGTGTTCGAGCAGCCCGCCGCGGTAGGCGGTGTTGAGCGGGACGAGGGTGCAGCCGAGCAGGTTCACGCCGAACCACACCCGCAGCGCGTCCGGCCCGTTCGGCAGCCAGGACACGACCGTGTCGCCCGGCCGCACGCCGAGGCCGTGCAACCCGCCGGCGACCCGCTCGGCCTCGGCCAGGGTCTCGGCATAGGTCCACCGCGTCCCGTCCTGGAAGACCGCGTACACGCGGTCGGGGTGCTCAGAGGCACGGCGGACGAGGAGCTCCCCGACCACGCAGTCCACGGCCTCGGGCACCACCGGGCCCCACCATCCGTCGCTCATGTCACTCCTCGTTCCGCTGCCCGCCGGCCGCCGCCGCGCCCAGGTAGGCGACCCGCAGCGCCGGGTCCGCCGCCAGCGCGGCGGCGTCACCGGACGCCTCCACCCTGCCGTGCCGCATGACGAGCCCCCGGTCGGCGAGCGCCAGCGCCTGGCCGACGCGCTGCTCGACCAGGATCACCGTCAGGCCCTGCTCGCGGAGCCGGTCCACCACCGCGAACACCCGCTTGACGATCACGGGCGCGAGGCCGATGGACGGCTCGTCCAGCAGCAGCGCCCGGGGCTCGCGCATCAGCGCCTGGCCGATGGCGAGCATCTGCTGCTCCCCGCCGCTCAGCACCTCCGCATAGGCGTCCATCCGCTCGCCCAGCACCGGGAACAGGTCGACGACCCGTTCCGTCCGCGCCCGCTCGACCCGGCGCCGGTTCGGGACGTTCCACAGCCCGAGCCGCAGGTGCTCGGCCACCGTGAGCCCGGTGAACAGGCGCCTGCCCTCAGGGATGTGGACGAGGCCGTGCGCCACGATCCGCTCCGGGCTCCACCCGGTGATGTCGGTGCCGCCGAAGCGCACCGACCCGGACGTGGGGCGCAGCAGTCCCGAGATGGTGCTGAGCAGGGTGGTCTTCCCGGCGCCGTTGCCACCGACCACCGCGAAGACCTCGCCCGTCCGGACCGCGAGGTCCACCGAGCGGACCACCGGCACCGCCCCGTAGCCGGAGCTCAGCCCGGACACGGTGATCAGTTCCTCGTCCCGCGCCGTCATGCCGGTGCCCCCAAGTACAGTTCGACGACCCGGGCGTCGCCGAGGGCGTCCTCCGGCGCCCCCGACGTCACCGGTTCGCCCCGGTCCAGGACCGTCACCACGTCGGCGACGTCCGCGACGAGCTCGATGTGGTGCTCCACCAGGACGACGGTGGTGCCGGCGTCGCGGATCGCGCGGATGAGGCGTCCGAGCGCCTCCAGCTCGCGCGGGGTGAGCCCGGCGGCCGGCTCGTCCATCAGCAGCAGCCGCGGACGCGCCATCATCGCCCGCGCCACCTCCAGGAGCCGCTGCTCGCCGTGCGGCAGCGCGGCGGCCGCCTCGTCCGCCCGCCCCGCCAGGCCGTGGGCGCCCAGCAGGCGGTCGGCCTCCGCCGCCAGCGCGGCCCGTTCGCGCCGGGCCCGGGGCAGCCGCAGGACGGTCGCCGGCCCGCCGGCCCGTTCACGCGCGTAGGCGCCGAGCAGGACGTTGTCGCGGAGGCTCGACGCCCCGAGCAGCCGCGGCGTCTGGAAGACGCGCGCGACGCCGCGCCGGGCGAGCCGCTCGGCGGTGGCCCGGCTGACGTCCTCGGCGCCGAGGAGGACCCGGCCCTCGTCCTGCCACAGCAGGCGGCTGATCACGTTGAGCAGGGTCGTCTTCCCCGACCCGTTCGGCCCGACGATCGCGTGCACCTCGCCGGGCTCGATGGTGAGGTCGACGCCGCGCAGGGCGTGCACGCCGCCGAACGACTTGCGGACGCCGGACAGTTCGACGCCGAGCGGTGCGCCGCGCGGCGGCCCCACCTCGGCGCCGCCGTCGCCGGTTCGAGCGGCCGCGACGGGCGGGCCGTCCCTCCGGTGGCGCGCCCGCAGCTTGTCCCACGCCCCCGCGACGCCCTGCGGCGCGTACACCATGAGCGCGAGCAGCGCCGCGCCGTACAGCAGGCCGCGCCACTCCGCCAGACCGGTCAGCAGTTCCGGGAGCGCGAAGAACAGCAGCGTGCCGATGATGGGGCCCGCCAGGCGCGCCGCGCCGCCGATGATGACGACCAGCAGGAACAGGATCGAGAAGTCGAGCGTGAAGTCGTCCGGCGTCACGAGCCCGTGGTGGACGGCCAGCAGCGCCCCGCCCAGCCCGGCGGTGGCGCCGCCGCAGGCGAACGCGAACAGCTTCGCCCGCACGGGACCGACGCCGACGCTCCGCGCCATCTCCGGCGCGTCCCGGACGGCCATCATGCCCCGCCCCAGCCGGGAGTCGACGATGTTCCGGACCATGATGAACAGTACGGCGTTCAGGGCGATGACCAGCCAGAGGACGTCCCGCTCCCCCAGCTCCCGCGACCCGATCGCGGGCCGCGGGATGCCGACGAGCCCGGACCAGCCTCCGGTCAGCCCCTCGAACTCCACGAGCAGGCTGCGCGCCGCCATCGCCGCGCCGAGCGTGACCAGTGCGATGTACCAGGACGACAGGCGGAACGCGGGGAGCGCCATCAGCGTCCCGGCGCCGGTGGTGACCAGCACCGCCGCGGGCGCCGCCGCCCAGAACGTCCAGCCGTGGTCGGCCATGAGGACACCGGTCGTGTAGGCGCCGACGGCGACCAGCGCGCCCTGGCCGAGCGAGACCTGGCCGGTGTAGCCGAACATGATGTTCAGCCCCGTCCCCACCAGCACGTAGATCGAGGCCGTGGTGGCGAGGTAGGTGATCGTGGGGTCGCCGCTCGCAGGCGGCAGCACGGCCGCCGCCGCCAGCAGGACGAGCCAGGGGGCGGCGCGCCGTACGGCGCCCGTCCGTGTCCGGGTGGCCTCAGACATGGCGCTGCACCGCCAGACCGCGAAGTCCGTTGGGCCGGACCAGCAGGATGAGCAGCATCGCCGCGAACAGCACGACCGACTGCGAGCCGGGCGAGGCGTAGGCGGCGCCGGCGGCCTCGACGATGCCGAGCACCCATCCGGCCACCAGCACGCCGCGGTTGTCGCCGATCCCGCCGACCGCCAAGGCGGCGAAACCCTTGATCAGCAGGCCGAGGCCCATCGTCACCGACGCCAGCAGCAGCGGCGCCGCCAGCACTCCGGTGAGCCCCGCCAGGGCGCCGCCGAGCAGGAACGAACGCCGGGTCAGCGCCCTCGGGTCGATACCGCGCAACCGGGCGCCGTCTCGGTCGGCGGCCACCGCGCGCAGCGCGGTGCCGAGCCGGGAGCGGTCCAGCAGGCCGAGCAGCAGCACCACGGCGACGGCGGCCGCCACCACCGCGACCTGGTAAGTCGAGAACCGGAACCCCGCCACGCGGTTGACGTCAAGGGTCAGCGGCCACGGCGGCGCGACGGTGCTCGGCTGATCCGTCCAGAGCCGTCCGGCGGCCTCCGCGATCAGCAGCGAGAACGCCAGCGTGGTGATCACCCAGCCGGCGGCATGGGACGACCTGCGCAGCACCGGAGTGACCGCCACCCGCTCCTCGGCCAGCGTCACGACCGCGACGACGGCCATCACGCAGACCACCGCGACGCCCCAGGGGAGCCCGCCGATCGGGGTGGCGGCCATGAGCATCGCACCGATCATGATGAGCTCGCCCTGCGCGAAGTTCACCACGTTCGTCGGCCGGTGCAGCACGTTGAAGCCCATCGCGACGAGGCCGTACAGGCTGCCGAACACGAGTCCGGCCACCAGGATGTCAGCGATCATCGAGCGGTCACATCCCGTCCGCGCGGCGCCGCAGGACCCCGCCCAGGCTCTCCGGTTCCTTCGCCGACATGAGGGTCCCGATGGTGATGTCCTCGTCGGCGATGCCGGAGTGCTTCTTCGCGGTGAACGAGACCTTCGCCCGGATGCCCGGATAACCGCTCACCCTGTCGAGGGCGGCCTTGAGCTTGGCCGGGTCGGTGCTCTTGGTGTCCTCGACGACCTCGGCCATCAGCATCAGGTAGTCGTAGTAGGGGCTCGTCACCGCCGAGTAGCCGAGACCGGCGGTGTCCGGATGCTCGTTGATGCGCTCGACCAGCCTGCGCACCTCCGCGGACGGTTTCTCCCGGGCGGTGTAGGTGAGCCCGCGGTAGGTAGTGCCGAAAAAACCGTCGAGCAGCGGCCGCGGGAACTCCCCGAGCGCGTCGATGTAGTTGAGGTCGTGCGACACGATCACCGGCTGGAAGCCGCTCGCCGCCATCGCCCGCAGGATGAGGATCGTCGCCTGCGGCTGGCCGGTGAACAGTCCCAGCCCGTCCACCCCGGCGCGTTCCAGGTTGCGGACGAACGGCGTCATGTCGGAGGCGTCCACCTCGAACACCTCGACGGCCACCGGCTTGGTCGAGTAGTCGTCCCGCAGCGTCGCCACGACGGCATCCCTGATCGAGGTGCCGAACTCCGAGTTCTCCACGATCACGCCGATCTTGCGCAGTCCCCGGACCTCGTGCAGGAAGCGCGCCGCGACCCTGGCCTGCTGGGTGGTGTTGTAGACGAGCTGGTAGTGGTGCGGGAAGCGGTCGCCGTCGCCGAGCAGCTCCGCGCCGCCCCACGCCGACTGGATCAGCTTCGCGCGGGCGAGCGCCGACACCGACGCCAGCACCTGCGAGCTCCCGGTGGGGCCGACCACGAAGGTGGGCTCGTCCCGGATCAGCCGCTGCGCCACCGCCGGCTGGCTGGCCGGACTCCCCTTGTCGTCGTGCTCGGTGACCTGGACGTCCTCACCGAGCAACCCGCCGGCCGCCTCGATGTCCTCCAGGGCGAGCCGGGCGCCGACGTAGATCGGTTCGTAGGCGGCGGCGAGCCGGCCCGTCTTCGGCTCCACCCACCCGATCCGGGCGGCCTTCGACCCGCCGCCTCCCGAGCCGCCGCACGCCGCCGTTCCCAAGCCGAGCACGCCGAGCGCGGTGGCGGACCCGGCGCCCGCCAGGAACCCGCGCCGGGAAACCCCGTCCGTCCGGTAAGTGACCAAGGCCGCCTCCTCGATTGGTGTATGAACGTTTGTATACCTCCCTCCATAGCACGTCAAGAGCTCCAAGGCAGTTCGCGCGAGCTTGCAGTCCGCGCCCGAGAGGCACGGCCGAGCGTTGGTCGGCGGCCGGGCCGAGGCAGCCGCCGACCGTCCGCACGACCGCACCCGGGAGCGAGGCGGGCCCCAGGGCGGAGGCACGGCGAACATCGATGACCAGGCGGTGTTCGCAGCCCTCGTCATGTGCTGACCAGCGGCCGCGCCTGGCGACCTCTTCCGCCCCGGGGCGTCACATCGACCGTGCACCGCAGAACTGCCGGTCGCGGGCCCGAGGTGTGGGCACGGCTGCACCAAGCCCTACTGGAGCGGCTCCCCGACGAGGGACTGCCAGACCTGTCACGAATCATCCTCGACTCGGCCCACGCACACACACTCTGAGGGTGAACAGGACACCGCCACCATCTGGGGCGGAGAGCATCATCGGCGACGTCGCCCCCTCGTCGCCCGCGACGAAGTGCGCCGCGAAGGCGTCTCCTCGGCCTTCCGCTCCACCGCCCGCGACCCAGAATTCTCCGGGCGTCTGCACGGCAGAGATCGCGACGACCGGCGTTCTACACAGTGCTCTGTGTCGTCCGGACAGCGGGCTCCGCATTAACCGGTCATCGGCGTATGCTCTCCCCGTCCCTGGGCAGACGTACCGGGGGCGAACGGACGGGCCCCTCAGGGACCTTCGTCCCTGATCTCCCGGTGGCCGGAATGGCGAGGCTCTAGGAGTGACAACGACGACCGACTCCGAAGCGCCGCACCGGCTCACCGGCCCCCAAGTCGCCGAGGAACTCGGCACCGACACCGAGCGCGGGCTCCGCTCCGCCGAGGCCGCGGCGCGACTCGAACGGTACGGGCCGAACACGCTGCCGCCCGCGCGGCGGCGGGGGCCCGTGGCGCGGTTCATGATGCAGTTCAACAGCCCGCTGATCTACGTGCTGCTGGTCTCCGCGCTGATCACGGCGCTGCTCGGCGAGCATGTGGACGCCGCCGTCATCCTGGGCGTGGTGCTGGTGAACGCGGTCGTCGGGTTCGTGCAGGAGTCGCGGGCGGAGGCGGCGCTGGCGGCGCTCGCCGCCCTGACGGAGACGGTCACGACCGTGGTCAGGGACGGCGGAGCCATGCGGCTCCCGTCCCGGGAGCTGGTCCGGGGCGATCTGGTGCTGCTGGAGGCGGGCGATAGGGCACCGGCCGACCTGCGCCTGCTCCGCACGTCCGAGCTCAAGATGGACGAGTCGGCGCTCACCGGCGAGTCCGCCGCGGTCACCAAGGACCCCGCTGCGGTCGGGGACGTCGTCCTGGGCGACCGCAGTTCCATGGCCTACTCCGGGACGTTCGCCACGTACGGGCAGGGAGCGGGCATCGTCACCGCCACCGGCGCCGACACGGAGATCGGCCTGGTCCACCGGCTGGTCGGCCAGGCCACCTCGGTCCGGACGCCGCTCACCCGCAAGATCGCACGGTTCAGCAAGCTGGTGACGATCGCGATCCTCGGCCTGGCGGCGGTGACGTTCGCGGTCGGGACCCTGCGCGGCGAGCCCGCCGCGGAGATGCTCACCGCCGCCGTCGCCCTCGCCGTCGGCGCCATCCCGGAGGGACTGCCGGCGGTCGTTACCGTCACCCTCGCCTTCGGCGTGGCCCGCATGGTCCGCCGCAACGCGATCGTGCGGCACCTCCCGGCGGTGGAGACGCTCGGCGGCACCACCGTGATCTGCACCGACAAGACCGGGACGCTCACCGAGAACCAGATGACGGTCACCGCCGTCGCCGCCGGCGGGCGCCTGTACGAGGTGACCGGCGCCGGTTACGCCCCGCACGGCGACGTCCTGCTGGACGGCGCCCCCGTGCGGGCGGGCGAGCATCCGGTGCTGATGGAGTGCCTGCTGGCCGGGGCCGCCTGCAACGACGCCCGGCTCACGGAGGGCGACCAGGGCTGGACGCTCGTGGGCGATCCCACCGAGGGCGCCCTGGTCGCCGCCGCGGCCAAGGCGGCCGCCGGTCCCGTGCCGCCGCGCACGGACACGATGCCGTTCAGCTCCGAACGCCAGTACATGGCCACCCTCCACGAGAACGGCACCGTGTACGTCAAGGGCTCGGTCGAACGCATCCTCGCCGCTTGCGACGACCGGCTCTCCGCCGACGGCCGCCGCGAGCCGCTGGACGCGGACGCCGTGACGGAGCTCGCTCACGCCTACGGGTGCCGGGCCCTGCGCGTCCTGGCGTTCGCCCGCGGTGAGGTCGACGCCGACCGCCTCACCGAACTGCCCCGGCTGACCTTCCTCGGGCTCCAGGCCATGCACGACCCGCCCCGCGAGGAGGCCGCCCGCGCCGTCCGCGCGTGCCAGGACGCCGGGATCCAGGTGAAGATGATCACCGGGGACCACGCCGCGACCGCCCGCGCCATCGGCGAGAAGGTCGGCCTGCGCGGCGGCGTCATGACCGGCGCGGAGCTGGCCGCGTGCCCGGCCGCCGACCTCCCCGACGCGGTCGAGCGCACCGCCGTCTTCGCCCGCGTCTCCCCCGAGCAGAAGCTCCGCCTCGTCCAGGCCCTCCAGAGCCGGGCGCACATCATCGCCATGACCGGCGACGGCGTCAACGACGCCCCCGCGCTCAAGCAGGCCGACATCGGCGTGGCGATGGGACGTGCGGGCACCGAGGTCGCCAAGGAGTCGGCCGACATGGTCCTGACCGACGACGACTTCGCCTCCATCGAGGCCGCCGTGGAGGAGGGCCGCGGCGTTTTCGACAACCTGGTGAAGTTCATCGTCTGGGCGCTGCCCGCCAACATCGGCCTCGGTCTGGTGCTGATGGCGGCCGTCCTCGGCGGCGGCGAGCTGCCGATCGAGCCCGTCCAGGTGCTCTGGCTCAACATGACCGCGATTCTGATCCTGGGGCTGCCGTTCGCCGTCGAGCCCCGCGACGCCGACATCATGCGGCGCCCGCCCCGGGATCCGGCGCTGCCCCTGCTCACGAGGCGGCTCAACGCCCGCATCCTGCTGGTCTCGGCGATCCTGCTCGCAGGAGCGTTCGGGCTGTTCCACTGGGAGCAGAGCCACGGCGCCTCCCTGGCCGAGGCCCGCACCGTCGTGGTGAACGTCTTCGCGCTCACCCTGCTGGCGTACCTGTTCAACTGCCTGTCGCTGCACCGGCCGATGCTGTGGGGCGGCATCCGCCGCAACCCCTGGATCGGCGCGGGCGCCGCCGGTCTGATCGCCGTCCAGGCCGTCTACACGTACACGCCCACGATGAACAACGTCTTCGGCTCCGCCCCGCTGGACGGCGGCGCGTGGGGCCGGGCCGCCGTGGTGGCGCTGCTCGCCTACGCCCTCGTGGAACTCGCCAAGGCGGTCACCCGCCACGCCGACGAAGCGCGCAGGCATGCGAACGGGCCTAGGAGCCCGGGTGGCGACGCGGGCCGACCAGTACGGTGACGGCCGTTACGCCCCCGTGCCCGGCTGCCCGTACCGGGTGGTCGGCCACTCCCCGCCGCCGATCCCGTCGGACCGGCCGCACTCCGTCCGGCCCGACTTCGGAAGGCGACGTCACGCCACAGCGAGGCAAAAATTGTCTGTTACGGCGACAGTTTGCTCATTGGCTCCAGTCTGGAGGCATCTGCCGCGGATACGGTGAGAATGCATTGAGCGACGGTGCGTGCAGCAGGGGTCCATGGGCGGGTGGCCGCGCGAGGGCCCGCCGCTCCGCACGGCGGCCACCGCGGGAGAGATGAATGGAGTGGGTGGTCTCGCTAGTCGGAGTCGTACTCATTCTGGCGACTCTTCGCGACTTGTTCCATACGATCTGGCACCCCACCCGCCACGGTGGGCTGAGCCGGCTCGTCATGGCGGCGTTGTGGAAGCTGGCCAAACGTCTCCGGGCGCGCACGCGTGTGGTGGGGCTCGTCGGCCCGCTCGCGATGGTCGCCGTGGTCGCCATGTGGGCCGTCATCATCGTTCTGGGCTGGGCCATCGTCTACTGGCCCCATATGCCGGACTCCTTCGCTTTCGCGCCCCGTTCGGGATTGTCGCGGGAGTCGGAGCTGCTCGATTCGGTCTATCTGTCGCTCGTCACGATCGCGACCCTCGGGCTCGGGGACATCGCGCCCGCGGAAGGCTGGCTTCGCATGGCCTCGCCTCTGGAGGCCCTCATCGGGTTCGTCCTCCTTACGGCCACCGTCTCGTGGGTGCTGCAGATCTTTCCGACGTTGACCCGTCGACGGGTTCTCGCCATCAGATTGGCGCTGCTGCACCGATCGGGCATGTCCGAACAGGAACTCGACTGCGCCGTTGGGGCGGCGCTGCTGGACGGCCTGGCCACCGAGGTGGTCCGTGTCCGTATCGATTTCACCCAGTACGCCGAGGCGTACTACTTCCATGACGGTGAGGACGACTCCTCCCTGGCTGCCACGATCGGCTATGCCTTCCACCTCGCCCGGCGCGGGCAGGAGGCCCGGCGGGGTGATGTGCGCCTGACGGCCAGGGTGCTCGCGGACGCGCTGGAAGACCTCTCGGCGGTCCTCGACCAACGTTTCCTTCACACGGACGGGACGCCCGCCGAGGTGTTCGCCGCGTACGCGGCCGACCACGGACGCGCTCGCACCGGGCCCTGAGCGCCCGCGCCCCTGACGGACCGGGCCGCCCGTGGTGACGTCTGGCGGAAGGGGGGAAGGGGATCCGGTGCCCGATGGGCTCGCGAACCTCGGGATGGAGCACCCATGAGCACCGGATTGATGACCGATCTGTACGAATTGACGATGGCGGCGAGCTATCTGCGGCGCCGGATGACCGGGCCGGCGACGTTCAGCCTCTTCGTCCGCAAGATGCCGCCCGACCGCGGGTTCCTGGTGGCCTGCGGGCTGGCCGACTGCCTGTCGTTCCTCGAAGGCTACCGGCTTGCCGACGAGGACCTCGGCTACCTGGCGGACGAGCAGGGCTTCGACGACGGCACGCTGCGGGCCCTGGAGCGGGTGCGGTTCACCGGGGACGTCCGGGCCGTGCCCGAGGGGCGGGTCGTGTTCGCCGGCGAGCCTCTGCTGGAGGTCACGGCACCGATCGCCGAGGCCCAGCTCGTGGAGACCGTGCTGCTGAACCACCTCACGTTCCAGACCACGGTGGCGACCAAGGCCGCCCGGTGCGTGCGGGCGGCGGGCGGGGCGCAGGTCATCGACTTCTCCTTCCGCCGGACGCAGGGCGTCGACGCGGCGATGTCGGTCGCCCGCGCGTCCCGCATCGCCGGATTCGCGGGGACCAGCAACGTCGAGGCCGCCAGGCGATACGGCATCCCGGCCGTGGGCACCATGGCGCACTCGTACATCGAGGCGTTCTCCGACGAGGACGCGGCGTTCGACGCGTTCGTCGCCGATTTCCCCGATCGGACGACGCTGCTCGTGGACACCTACGACACCCTCGGCGGCGTCGAAGCCGCCGTCCATGCGGCCCGGCGGGCGGGCCTGCGGTTCCCGAGCGGCGTCCGCCTGGACTCCGGTGATCTGGGCGCCCTCGCCGTCCGGACTCGCCGCATCCTGGACGAGGCCGGCATGGAGCGGACGCGGATCGTGGCGAGCGGCGGCCTGGACGAGCACCGGATCGCGGAACTGCGCGAGGCCGGGGCACCGATCGACGTCTACGGGGTCGGGACGAGGATGGGCGTGTCGGCCGACGCGCCGTACCTCGACAGCGCGTACAAGCTCGTCGCGTACGGCGACCGGCCGGTGATGAAGTTGTCGGCGGGCAAGGCGACCGCTCCCTGCGCCAAGCAGGTCTATCGCGGGCCGCACGGGGACGTCGTCGCGCTCCGGGACGAGCCGCCGCCCGACGACGGCTCGGAGCCGCTGCTCCTGCCCGTGATGAGGGCGGGACGCCGCACCGGCGACATGGAGCCGCTCGCGGACGTGCGGGAGCGGTGCGCCGCCGACATCGCGGCCCTCCCCGAAAGGATCACCCGGCTGTGGCGCCCCGACACCGGCGACGTCCGGTTCAGCGCCCGCCTCGAACGCCGCCGCGACCGTCTCCGCGACGAGCTCGCCCGTGCCGCCGATGGTGGCGGTCGGCGATAGGCGTGGCCGTCGCCGGCGCCGGCTATCGGCTGTGGGAGTGCGGCGCGGGATGCCGTTCGACGACCGCGTCCGCCGAGGGGAAGTACGTGCTCGTGTGCCCGTCGTCCCATTCGACGACATAGGGCGGTGCCCCGTCCCGGCCATGGACTTCGGTGATCAACGCCTTGCGGTCCGCGTCACCGGTCCGATGTCCTTTGACGATCACCCAGTCGCCTTCGCGCGCCTTCATGATCGATCCTTTCGGTCGTCCGGCTGATGGCTTCAAGCCTGGTCCGGGCGGTGCTCCGTGGACAGGGCCGAAGGTCCCCGAGGACGGCCGCGGCGTGGCCGAGGATGTCGCCTCCCCGGAATTTGACCGCGCCCCGACCTTCGCAGGGGCGTCCATGGGGCAGGTCTTCGCAGGTGGGAGCAAGGAACAGCGTCACGGCCGCGGAATTGGCACGGGAACGGTTCTTCGCGGACGTCCCGGGACGGCATCGCGCCGCTCTCGCGGTGACCGCCCGCGCCGTCGCCGTACCGGACGGGCACCGCTTCTTCGAGGAGGGGGGCACCGCAGGATGGTTCTGGCTTGTGCGGTCGGGAAGGGTCGCGCTCGATCTGCAGGTCCCCGGGCGGGGGGCGGTGGTGGTGGAGACCCTGCTCGCGGGCTCGATCGTCGGCTGGTCGTGGCTGTTCCCACCGCACCGCTGGAGGTTCGGCGCGGTGGCGGTGGAGCCGGTGACCGCCTACCGGTTCGATGGGCGGCGGGTGCGGGAGCTGTGCGCGGACGACCCGGTGCTCGGCCACGACCTGGCGTTGCGGTTCGGGGCGGTGATGCTCGACCGGCTGGAGGCCACACGGGTCCGCGTGCTGGATCTGTACGCGCACCCCGAGGAGGTGCCGTGACCGGCCCGGGCTCCCCCATGACACCAGTGCCGTACCGGGTCGCCGACCGCCGGGACGAGACCGCGGACACGGTGACGCTCGTCCTCGAGCCCGCCGGGGCGCCGATTCCAGAACCCGCGCCGGGCCAGTTCACGATGATGTACGCGTTCGGCGTCGGCGAGGTCCCGATCTCGGTCAGCCGGACCGGCCGCGTGCTGGAGCAGACGGTACGGGCGGTCGGTCCCGTCACGCGCGCTCTCTGCGCGACGCGTCCCGGGCAGGTCCTCGGGCTGCGCGGGCCGTTCGGCTCCGGCTGGGGCCTGGAGAAGGCGCGCGGCCGCGATCTGGTGTTCGCCGCCGGCGGGATCGGCCTGGCGCCGCTGCGGCCCGCGGTGCTGCGGGCGCTGGAGGACCGCGGAGCGTTCGGCCGCATCGCCGTCCTGATCGGCGCCCGCACCCCCGCGGACCTGCCCTACACGGGCGAACTGGTCGCGTGGCGGCGGCGCGGCGCGCAGGTCGAGGCGACCGTGGACCAGCCCGCGCCGGGCTGGACGGGGCACGTCGGGCTGATCACCGCGCTGATCGGCGCGGCCGGCGTCGACCCGCGGGGTGCCGCCGCTTCGCCGACGGCGGCACGTACCTCGCCGGCCCTCTGGCCCGCTACTCCCTCAACCGCGAGCGGCTCTCCCCGCTCGCCCGGGAGGCGGCGGACGGGGCGGGCATCGGCCCGGTGTGCCGCAACCCGTTCCGCAGCATCCTCGTCCGTGCCGTCGAGATCGTTCACGCCGCGGACGAGGCGTTGCGGATCATCGACGGCTACGAGCCGCCGCCCCGGCCGTCCGTGCCGGTCGAGCCCCGTGCGGGCACCGGGCACGGCGTCACCGAGGCCCCGCGGGGCCTCCTCTACCACCGCTACGTCCTCGGCTCGGACGGGCTGATCGCCTCCGCCCGGATCGTCCCCCCGACGTCCCAGAACCAGGCCGCCATCGAGAACGACCTCGGCCGCTTCGTCGCCTCGCGCCTGCACCTGGACGACCACGACCTGACGCACCGATGTGAACAGGCGATCCGCAACTACGACCCATGCATCTCCTGCTCCACCCACTTCCTCGACCTCACCGTGGAGCGGTCATGACCGTCGTCATCGGCGTGGGCAATGACTTCCGCCGGGGCGACGGCGCCGGGCCGTCACGGCGCTGCGGGGGCGGGTCGCAGCGACGCTCGCGGTGACCGACGGCGAGCCGGCACGGCTCATCGACCTGTGGGCGGGCGCCGGCCTCGCCATCGTCGTCGACGCGGTGCGCTCCGACCCGCCCGATCCCGGACGGGTCCACGAGTTCGGGGCGGCACTCGACGCCGGAGCCGCCGGTTCGGTGCGGTTCCCCGCGCGCCCGGTCACCGACCACGCGCTCGGGCTCGGGGGCGCCGTCGCGCTCGGGCTCGCCGTCGACCGCATGCCCGGACGCCTGCGGGTCCTGGCGATCGAGGGGCTCGACTTCGGCTTCGGCCGGGACCTCACCCCGCGCGTCGCCGCCGCCGTCGACGCCGTCGCCGACCGGATCGCCGCCTCGCCCGCGCTGCCCGCACGCCGACCACCTGTGGAGGAACAGATGCTCATCGCACCCGCACCGTCCGCGGCGGGACCGTCCCGGCCGCGCACCGGGGAGCGGCCGTCATGACGGCGCGGGAACTGAGCGGCATCGGCCCGCTGTTCGACGCGCTCCGGGGGGCCGGGTACACCGTCGTCGGCCCGACCGTGCGCGACGAGGCGATCGTCCTGGCCGAACTGGACTCCCCCGGCGACCTCCCGCACGGGTGGGGCGTCACGCTCTCCCCCGGCGGCTACCGCATCCACCGCCGGGACGACGGCGCCGCCTTCGCCCATGCGGCCGGACCACAGTCCTGGAAACCCTTCCTCCACCGCTCCCGGGTGAAGCTCTGGGAGGCCGACCGGACCTCCGGCGGTTTCACCGTGCGGGAGCCCGAACCCGAGCGGCCCCGCCTGGCGTTCCTCGGCGTACGGCCGTGCGACCTGCGCGCCATCGCGATGCAGGACCGCGTCCTCATGGGCGGCGACCACATCGACCCGTCCTACGCGAACCGACGCCGTGACAATTTCATCGTCGCCGTCAACTGCACCGAACCCGGCGAAACCTGCTTCTGCGCCTCCATGGGCACCGGCCCGTCGGCCGGGCCCGGGTACGACCTCGCGCTCACCGAACTGGCCGACGCTGGCGAGCCCCGGTACATGGTGGACATCGGAACCGAGGCCGGCCGGACCGTCATGGACGATCTGCGCCCGCCGTCCGCGCGGCCCGAGGACGTCGAGCGGGCCCGTACCGAGGTCGCGGCGGCGGCCGACCGGATGGGCCGGCGGATGCCCCCGCCGGCTGCCCTGCACGACCTCATGGCCACTACCCTGGACGCGCGGCGCTGGGACGACGTCGCCGAACGCTGCCTGAGCTGCGGCAACTGCACGATGGTGTGCCCCACCTGCTTCTGCACGCGCGTGACCGACACCACCGACCTCACCGGCGATCACGCCGAGCGCTGGCAGTTGTGGGACTCCTGCTTCGACCGCGACTACTCGCACCTGCACGGCGGGGACGTGCGCGCGTCCGCCCGCAGCCGTTACCGCCAGTGGCTGACCCACAAGGTCGGCACCTGGCACGACCAGTTCGGTTCCTCCGGCTGCGTGGGCTGCGGTCGCTGCATCGTCTGGTGCCCGGTCGGCATCGACATCACCGAAGAGATCGCGGCCCTGCAGGACGAAGCCGCCACGGCCCCGCCGGCCGATCCCGCCCGTCCACCGGACGCCCGCCCGTGATGAGCGTCACCGGGGGACGATCGCGACCGGGCAGTGCGCGTGGTGGAGGGCTCCGTGACCGATCGATCCCGGTCGCGGCGAGGCCCGGCCGTGCCGGCGGGCCCCCGTCACCAGCAGGCGAGCGGTGCGCGAGGCGTCGCTCAGCGCGGACACCGGGTGGTCGTTGACGACCTCTTCCACCACGTCGACCCGCGGGTGGGCGGCGCGCCGTCCATCGATCGCGGCCGCGACCCTCTTGCGGGCTTCCACCTCGATCGCCTCCTTCGGGAAGGCGACGCCCTCATAGGGCGGGAACAGCGTCCACGCATGCACGACCCGCAGCCGGGACCGGCGGATCGCCGCGGCGTCGAAGGCGTAGTCCAGGGCGGCCTCCTCGTCCTTCGCCATATCGATCCCCACCACCACGTCTCCGCGTTCGGCCGTGTTTCCCCGTACGATGATCAGCGGCACGGGCGTGCGCGCGGCCATCCGCAGGCCGGTGGAACCGAGGAGCAGACCGGTGAAACCGCCGTACCCTCGGTTGCCGAGCACGAGCTCGAAGGCGCGTTCGGCCTCCTCCTGCAGGGCGTCTGGCGTGTGCTCGGCCGTGAGCCTCGTCGCCGTCTCGAGGTCCGGGCGGCCCCGGTGGACGCGTTCCACCGCCGCGTCCAGGACGCGATGACCGATGATCGCCATGCGCTCCACCGCCTCGGGCGGCGAGAACATCGGTATGCGCTGAGGCCACGGGTCCAGAACGTGGACGAGCTTGAGCGGCCGTCCACGCCGAGCCGCCTCACCGGCCGCCCAGTCCAGCGCCCTGTTCGCGCACTCCGACCCGTCGATGCCGACCACGACCGGTTCGCACATGTCCGCTCCTCACTGCCGGGTTCTCGGTGCCCGCGACGGCACGGGCCTCTCCGCCCGTGCCGTCGCGGTCCGGGTCGCGCCGCCCTCTACGCCGGAGAGGTGAGATGGTCGATGTCCTCCTGGGCGGCGCCGCGCAGGCGTCCCGCCAAGTCCGCCAGGGCGCGGCTCGCGGCCAGTTCGTCGCCGATTTCCGGGACTTCGGGATCGGCGGGGTTGCGGCGCGCCCGCCCCTGCCCCACCGTTCTGTGCTCTGCGTCGGTGAACAAGATCGCGCGCGCGACGGTGTCCGCACCGTCCTCGCTGATGTATATGCCCACGTCCCATCTCTTGGTATCCATGACTCCCCCTCGGTCGGTCGCACTTACATGGTCTGCGGCGGGGCAACGGGCGTATAGGGCCGGAGGTCCCGAGCCGCCCCGGTGCCTGCCGGACCGAAGCCCCCGCTCGAAGGGCCGTTCGGCCGCTGCGACGCCGGACCGCGGCGGTGGAAGGCTGGAGGCGCGTCCCGATGGACGACGGACGCGGACCGGAAACGGTGAGGGGGCTCGCCATGATCGCCAGGCAACGGACACGCGACCGCTCGGAGGCCGCCGGGGCTCCCGCCCGCGGACTCACCATCGTGATCGGTGAGGCCCGCGAGGCGCGCCGCGGCTGTGCCGTCACTTCGCCGTCCCGCCTCATGCGCACCTGGCGGACCCTCACCGCCCTGAACGGCGCGTTGCACGCCGACGCCACCGACGCCCGGGCGGTTCACCGCGCGATCCGGACGTACGGCACGCTCCGCGAAGAGATCATCCGATCGGTGTCCGCGCCGCTGGCGCGGGAAGTGCACCGGATGATCCCTCCGCTTGAGGAGGACGCCGGCGTGGTGGAGGCCCGCATGGCGTGCGCGGGCGCGCTGGGCTGGCTCGACGCGCTGATGACGTCCATGCTGATGCAGCTCGCGGGCCAGGGCGCCGCCGTGGCCGCGGCGGACGGCCCGGACGACGGCCCGGACTCGCGCTGAACGGTGCGTGGCCATCGGCGCCGATCGGCACGGCCGTGCGCGCGGTGGACCAGCGGACCCTGCGGCGGAGACCGTCGCCGCCCCAGACGATGGGCCGGGAACACGGCGATGATCGCCAGAACGTCCCGCGACAGCCGCGGCAGCGTGTCCTTCAGCGCGGCGACGTCCCCGGCGGGCCGGCCGGGGTGCCCCAGCAACAGCGGCGACAGCCGGACGCCGCGGACCAGCTCGCCGGCGTCGACGTCGGTCAGCGGGGCCAGGTGCGCGGTGCGTGCGGTCGGCGAGGGCGTCGGCGTCGACGCCCCCGGCGCCGAAGACGACGACCGGCCCGAACACCTCCTCCTGCACCGTGCCGCACAGCATCTCGACTCCGTCGGCGGCCATCGCCTGCACGACCACGCCCGGCAGGCGGGCACCGAAGTGTCCGGCCAGTTCCCGGTAGGCGGCGCGGACGGCGGTCTCGCCGCGCAGGCCCAGCCGGACGCCACCGGCCGCCTTCTTGTGCAGGACGCCCGGCACGTCCGCCTTGAGCGCGACCGAGGCCAGCTCGGCGCATGCCCGCGCCGCCGCGACCTCACCATCGGCCCACCGCCGCCGCGCGAGCGGCAGCCCGTAGGACTCCAGGAGCCGGAAGGTCTCCACGGGCGCCAGCCATCCCCCATCCTCGTGGACGGCGAAGAACCCGTCGATGATCGCGTGCGCGTCGTCCGGCCGGACACCGGGCAGGTCCGGCGACGTGCCGGACGCCCGGTCCCTGCGCCGCGCGTACGACCAGGCGCGGGCCAGCACCATCCCGTGCTCGCGGCAGACGGCGAGCAGATCGGCGCCCTGCGCCGCCGTCAACCCCGAGCTGACGACGACCAGCGCGCGGGCGCCCCGGCGGCCGCACTGCTCGGCCGCGTCGACGACGACGGCCGCCGGGACGGCGATGACCGCCAGAGCGAGGCGTTCGGGCAGCTCACCGGGGCTCGCGACGCGCAGACCCGCTCGGCCAGCCGACCCGCCATGGACCGGTCGAGAGCGAAGAACCGCCGGTAGTGGCTCTCGTCGGACAGCCCCGCGGGCAGAATCCGCACGGCTTCGGCGTCGGACTCCGCGAGCCGCCGGATCTCGACCTGCCCGCCATCGCTGAGCAGGGCAAAGACCCGGTCGGCGGAGTCCTGTTCGGTCTGCCGGGACGTCATCGCGTCCTCCCCACGGCGAAGGGATCACCGGGGAAGGAATCACGGGGAAGGGATCACGGTGATCGGGCAGGGGGCGTGATGCACGGCGCCGTGCCCCACCGCGCCCAGCGCCGGCAGCGGGCGTCGGTGCCGGTGCGCGCCCACCACCAGCAGCCGCGCATTCCGGGCCGCGTCCGCGAGCGCCGCCACGGGCTGCTCGCAGGGCAGCTCCTCGACCACCTCGACACCGGGATGGCGGATACGCCAGGGAGCGACGATCCCGGCCAGGGACTTGCCGAGTTCCTCCCGCGTCTGAGCGCGGTCGGCGGCGGTCACGGTGGGCTGCATCGACGGAGGCAGCTGCCAGGCGTGGACGACCCGCAGCCTCGCCCCGTGCAGGAGGGCGGCGTCGAAGGCGTACTCCAGTGTTGCCTCCATGCCCCGCAGCAGGTCCACCCCCACGACGATCTCCTCGCCGTCGCCAGGTCCGCGCACGATCACAACCGGAACCGGCAGGTGCCCGGCCAGCCGCAGCCCGTTGGAGCCCAGCAGCATCCCCCGGAACCCGCCGAGCCCGCGGCTGCCCAGTACCAGCTCGTACGCCTCCTCGGCCTCCCGGCGCAGGACGACCGGGACGGCGTCGGCGACGACCGCCGTCGTGACCTTCAGGTCCGGCCGATCGTCCAGGACCCGTCGCGCGGCGTCCATCACCGCCTTGCGGCCGGACGTGGTGACAGAGTCGTCGATGTGCAGCGGCGCGTACAGCGGAGCGCCGAACGCGTACGGCCACACTTCGACGGCGTGCACGATGTGCAGCGGCCTTCCGCGCCGGGCCGCCTCGTCCGCCGCCCAGTCCACCGCCAGGTCGGCGCCTCCGGACCCGTCCGTCCCCACCACGATGCGTTCCGGCATGCCCCCTCCTTCACGTGCGGTACCGGATTCCACCCCATCAGCCGAGCCGCTCCACTCCCCAGGGGCGAACGTCCCGTATCCGGGGCGTGACCAGGGACCTTCGCCTCTGCGCGGCCCGGCGCCGACCGAGCGATGCTGGAACCGACAGGGGGGTGTGACATGACCGTCCTGATCGCCTACGCGAGCTTTCACGGCTCAACCGCGAGCATCGCCCGCCGGATCGGTGAGGTCCTGGCCGAGCACGGGGAGCCAACGGAAGTCCGTCCAATGGACGAGCTCGGAGACCGGCGGCATGAGGTCCACGGGCACGACGCGTTCGTGCTCGGCAGCGCCGTCCACGAGATGACCTGGCTTCCCTCGGCCACCGAGTTCGTCTCGCAGAATCGCGAGGTGCTCGCCCGCCGTCCGGTGTGGCTGTTCAGCGTCGGGATGCCGGCCGCGCTCCCCGAACCGTGGCGGCGCCTGGCCCCCAAGGAGGAGAAGGACGTCACCGAGCCGCTGCTGCGGCTGCTCGCCCCCGAGGGGCACCGGCTGTTCTCCGGGGTGATCCGCCCCGAGCACCTGCCGCATTCGGGACGCCTCATGTTCAGGGCCCTCGGTTTCCGCTACGGCGACTACCGCGACTGGGACGACGTCCGGCGCTGGGCCGACGAGATAGCCCGGAATCTGGCGTCGAACCGCCGCCGCGCCGGGCTGTGAAGACCTCCGAACCGGACAAGGTCATGAACGATCTTCGACATCTGGACGAGGCCGCCTGCATGTCCTTGCTCGGCGACGTTCCGGTCGGGCGCTTCGCGTGGGCGGACGACGACGGCCGCGTCACCGTCCTGCCCGTCAACCACCTGGCCGACGGCGCCTCGATCGTGTTCGGCACCGCCGAGGGAGGCGAGCTGGAGGCCGTCCGCGCCGGGCGGCCGCTGACCTTCGAGGCGGACGATCTCGAACCGGCCCTCTCCCCGCATCCGTGGCCGCACTCCCCCAAGGTCTATCTGGTACGCCTCGTCCCCCGCCACGTGACCGGACGCCGCATCCCGCTGCGGCCGGGCGGGGCCCGCTGGGTGGACGTCGGCTGAAGGTCCGGTCGCGGCGGGCCCTCGGACGGGCGCCGCCGCGCCGGGGACGCGACGCGGGTCAGGGTGCAGGCGGCTGCGGAGCGTCCCATGATCGGCAGGTGTCGGCAGCACGTGAATCGTCGAGCGACTCTGCGGGATGGTGGCGTCCAGGTCGTCCACCGCCCGCTGCACCCGCGCGCCCACCTCGGGCTTCTGGACGTTCTTGAGCGTGGCCATCAGGCCCATCGCGGTGGCGAACAACTGCTGGATCACGGTGTCGTGGAAGTCCTTGGCGATGCGGCTTTCGGCGACCTTGGTCCCGACGAGGGCTGATGGAACCGCTCCGAAAAGCAAACGAAGGGTAGCTTCGTTTTATGAGCACATGCTCGAGGGAGCGACGCCATGAACGGAACGACCGAAAGCCGTGACGCGGAGCCGGGCGCGGTGATCGGCGTCTTCCTGCTCGACGATCACGAGGTCGTGCGGCGGGGCGTGTCGGCGCTGCTGTCGGCCGAGGAGGACATCGAGGTCGTCGGCGAGGCGGGCACGATGGAGCAGGCCCTGACCCGTGTCCCCGCCGCCCGGCCGGACGTCGCGGTGCTGGACGTCCGCCTTCCCGACGGGGACGGCGTGACCGTCTGCCGCGAGCTCCGCTCCCGGATGCCCGGCCTGGCCTGCCTGATGCTGACCTCCTTCGACGACGAGGAGGCTCTGTTCGAGGCCGTGATGGCGGGGGCCGCGGGGTACGTGCTCAAGCAGATCCACGGTTCCGATCTGGTCGGCGCCGTCCGGACCGTCGCTTCCGGCCGGTCCCTCCTGGACCCCCGCAGCACCACGCGGATGCTGGAGCGCATCCGCAGCCGCAGGGAGAAGAAGGACCCGTTGCACGGCCTGTCCGAGCAGGAGCGGCACGTTCTGCGTCTCATCGGCGAGGGACTGACGAACCGGCAGATCGGCGAACGCATGTCCTTGGCCGAGAAGACCGTCAAGAATTACATTTCCTCAATTTTTACGAAACTTGGCATGAGTCGTCGCACCCAGGCCGCGGCGTTCGCCGCACACCTCGAATCCGGAGGCGGCGCGCGAACGCCGGAATAGCCGCTCCCTGTTCCGCTCACACGGCAGGGGCGAGGAACTCGCTCACCACCATTCCTCGTTGGTGACCTCTTCCACCGGCCTCCGGACGGTTTCGAGTTCCGGGGCGTCGTCGCTCACCGCACCTATCCGCAGCAGCGCCTGCGGGTGGCGACCGGCGCAGAACCGGGTGCGGACGAAGTCCCGCAGCTCGGGCACCTCGAGCGCCTGCGTGTGGAAGGCCACCGCCAGACCGAACTGGTCGGCGCGCAACAGGAGCCGCTGAAGCGACTGGCCGGCGCGGATCCAGTCCGCCGGGTCGTCGGTCTCGGTGACCAGCAGCATGACGAGGCCCGCGTCCCGGTCGCTCCCCTCCGCCGGGCTCCGCACGCCCTGGTCCCGCCCGCGCGCGAAGTCCCGAGCGGCGAAACGGGGTTCGGTCTGCGGCTCCTCCCGCGGATAGCCGCCCTCCTGGACGCCGTCCCTCCGCCGGGTCCTCTGCGCCGGGGCCCAACGGGAGATCTCCGAGGCGTAGGACGGCGTGCGCCGCTGAACGTGCTCGGCGGCGTCGGTGAGCGCGGCCAGGGCGCCCTCGACGTGGGCGTCCACCGCCTGTATCAGGCGGGCGCCCTCCGTCTGCGTCTCGACCACGATTCGTCTGACCACGGAGTCGGGGACGGCGCCCGGCCCGAATCCACCGCGGTGCGTGCGGCGCCGCCTGATCCGGCCCTGCAGATCCTCGATGTCGCCGTCCGGCGGCCGCCCCGGATTCATGTGGACGTCGGCCAGCAGGTGCGGCCGGTCCGGGTCGGGAAGCAGCCGGACGTCCGGGTCGTACCCGAGGGCCCGCAGTGCGAGCCGCAGGTTGTACAGCGCCGCTCCGCAGCTGATCAGCATCTCCCGGCCGGCCGGGTCGGCGACGCCCAGCCGTCGGTCGGCGTCCGCGCGCACGCTGATCCGCGCCCCGTGGACGCCGAAGCGCCAGGGCTGGGTGTTGTGGACCGACGGAGCCCAGACCGCGTCTCCGATCGCGCGGCGGGCGTCCTCGGCGAGCCGCTCCCGCGGCACCGGGGTGGTGATCCTGGTTCGCATGCTCACTCCTTCGCAGGTCTCCCCTCCAGCTCATCAACCGGTTGTCGCCGTGAGCAGGGCCAAAGGTCCGTACCGGGCGGGACGTCCGGGGGCGAACGGCGTCCGGCCCGGGGACGTTCGGCCCTCGCCGCCGCGGGCTCCCGCGATGGACGCTGGAAGCGCCGCGGCCGCCGGCCGGCCACCGGCCGAAACGTAGGAGAGGTGGAGACCGTGAACATCGAGGCACCGACCGAGTCCCGGACCGTCGACGAGCTCATGACCCGGGACCTGCTCGTCATCGCCGCGTCTGAGTCCGCCCTCATGGCGTGGGAGCTGATGTCCAAGGCGGGCGTGCACCACCTTCCGGTCGCCGACGACGAAGGCGCGTTCCTCGGGGTCCTGGACGCCCAGACCGTCGCGGCCACGTGGAGCGCGTCCGGGCCCCTGCACGCGCGGCGCCCGGTCACCGAACTGCTGCCGGATCGTCCGCCTCGCGCGGTACGGCCCGATGCCCCGATCCCGGAGGCGGCGCGGGCCATGCTCGACGCCGGTGCCGACTACGTCGCCGTCACCAACGACGCGGGCGGGCTCGTCGGGCTGCTCACCGCCAGGGACCTCGTCGCCGCCCTCGCCGGCGTCCACCGGGAGGCCGCGCCGCCGAGCGGAGGGATGCCGTCGATGTACCGGATGGAGCCCGTCCTCCCCCGGCAGACGCCTCGGCGTCCGGACGGCGGCATGCCCCCGGACTGACCCGCCGTCGCGGAACGGCGCGACGGCCCCGATCAGCCGGCGGAGACCCGTCCCCTCCCGGCCGAGGGAGACGGGCGCTCCGCCCCTTCGGCTCCTTCCGTGAGACCGTCCCCGGTACCGGGCCGCCACGCGGGAACGATCGCGACCGTACAGGGCGCCCGGTTGATCATCGCTTCGCTCGTCGTGCCCAGCACCCGCGGATCGAGACGGCCCATGCCCCTGGCGCCGACGACGAGCAGGTCCGCTTCGCCGACCGCCGCCTGCAGGGCCTCGCGCGGCGGATCCGGCAGGACGGCCAGTTCCACCTCGACGCCGGGGTGCCTCGACCGCCACGGGGCGACGGCGCCCGCCACCCCGCCCGTCCGCGCCCGTACCAGGCGCTCGGCGTCACCGAACAGCGGAAGCTCGGCCTCGCTCGCGGCGCCCGGCTCCCAGCAGGCGTGCACCACCCGCAGCGGCCATCCCCGCAGGGCGGCCTCGGCGAAGGCGAAGCCGAGCGCCGGCTCGGCGCCCGGCGACCCGTCGAAACCGACCACGATCCGCCCGGGGCGCGCCCGCGCCCGCCGGGCGACGATCACGGGCCGCCGGGCGTGCGCCGGGAGGCGCAGCGCCGTCGACCAGACCGGCAGCGGACGCCGATCGTGCGCGCCGACGACGATCAGTTCCGCGCGTTCCGATTCCCGCTGCAGCCCCGCGGCGGCCGAACCGCGCACCAGGCACGTCCGGACGGGCCCGTCGGCGCCCAGCGCACGCGCCCGCCGGACGCCCTCGCCGAGGATGTTCTCTCCGACGCGCCTGACGGTGCCCTCCACACGCGGATCGACATGGGATTCCGGATAGGGCCAGTACCAGCCGTAGCACATCACCAGGTCGCAACCGCGCAGTGCGGCCTCGTCGACCGCCCACCGCAGCGCGGCGTCGTTGTCCTCGGACCCGTCGTAGCCGAGCAGGACGTTGGGCCGCCCGCCCGCCGGTGCGTCGTTCATCGCTGCCCCTCCCGCTCGGAATCGCCGGTTCATCTCGAAGTGTGCGCGCTCCGGCGCGGGCTCGCATGGGCCGAAGGTCCCGCCGTTCCGGGCCGTTGAGCGGTGTGAACCCCGCCGTCGCGGAGGAAGGCTCGAAGGGACCGGCCGCGAACCGGCCGATGAGCTCGAGGCGCGTCCGGGGAGGCCGCATGGACGATCGCTGGACACTCGTCTACGAAGGGTTCGACGCCGCAGAGGAGGGGCTCAGGGAGGCCCTGTGCACGCTCGGCAACGGCTACTTCGCCACCCGGGGAGCCGCGCCGGAGTCGGCGGCCGACGGCGTCCACTACCCCGGAACCTATGCCGCGGGCTGCTACGACAGGCTCACCACCGAGATCGGCGGGCACCGCGCCGACAACGCCGACCTCGTGAACCTGCCCGACTGGCTGCCCCTCACCTTCCGCGCCGCCGGCGGCGACCGGTTCGACATCGATGAGGCCGCGCACCGCGGCGACCTGCTCGAATACCGTCAGGAACTCGATCTGCACCGCGGCGTCCTGACCCGTCTCTTCCGCTGGCGCGACGGCGGCCGGACGTTCCGCGTCGCGCAGCGCCGGATCGTCTCCATGGCCGATCCGCACCTGGCAGCCCTGGAAACGACGATCGTCCCCGAAAACTGGACCGGCACGCTGGAGGTCCGGTCCGCCGTGGACGGACGGGTCGTGAACGCGGGCGTCGCGCGGTACCGCGGCCTGCGCGGCGATCATCTGGTCTGCGACCCGCCGCACCCGCACGACGAGGCCGACCCGGACGTCGTCACCGCCACCACCCGGTCGTCCAGGATCGGGATCGCGATCGCCGCCCGCACACGCGTATCGTGCCCGAGCACGTCCTCGACCCGCGTCGAGGGGGACCGCGTCGTCCGGACCGTCCGCGTCGACGCCCGCGAGGGCGTTCCCGTCACGATCGAGAAGGTCGCGGCCGTGTTCACGTCCCGCGACCGGGCCCTGGAGGACCACGGCGAGGCGGCGCGCGGGCACGTGACGCTCGCCCCCGGATTCGACGGGCTCCTGGAGGCCCACACGCAGGCCTGGGCGCGCCTGTGGCGGCGCTGCCGGCTGAGCGTGGACGACACGGAAGTGCAGCGCATCCTCAACCTGCACGTCTTCCACCTGCTGCAGACCGTCTCCGAGCACACCGTGGACCTCGACGTCGGCGTGCCCGCCCGCGGCCTGCACGGCGAGGCGTACCGCGGTCACGTCTTCTGGGACGAACTGTTCATCCTGCCGTTCCTGAGCACCCGCTTCCCCGAGATCGCCCGCGCACTCCTCTTGTACCGGTGGCGGCGCCTCCCCGCCGCTCGGCGCAACGCCGCCGCAGCCGGGCACAAGGGCGCCCTCTACCCCTGGCAGAGCGCGGCGGACGGCCGCGAGGAGACCCAGACCCTTCACCTCAATCCCCGCTCGGGACGCTGGCTGCCCGACCACTCGCACCTGCAGCGGCACGCGGGCCTGGCCGTCGCGCACAACGCCTGGCGGTTCTACGAGTCGACGGGCGACCTGGAGTTCCTCGCCGAGTACGGCGCCGAGATGATGCTCGAAGTGGCCCGCTTCTTCGCCGACATCGCGTCCTACGACCGGTCCCGCGACCGGTACGACATCCGCGGCGTCATGGGGCCGGACGAGTACCACGACGGCTACCCCGACCGGGACGAACCGGGCGTCGACAACAACGCCTACACCAACATCCTCGCGGCCTGGGTCCTGCGCCGCGCGCTGGACGCCCTGGCGCTCCTCCCCGAGAACCGGCGCACCGAGCTGCGCGAAGGGCTCGCCCTCACCCACACCGAGACCGCCCGCTTCGAAGACGTCGCCACGAAGCTGCGCGTCCCCTTCCACGGCGGCGTCATCAGCCAGTTCGAGGGCTACGGGAACCTCGGCGAGCTCGACTGGGACCGCTACCGCGCCCGTTACGGCGACATCCGCCGGCTCGACCGCATCCTCGAGGCCGAAGGCGACACCCCGAACCGCTACAAGGCGTCCAAGCAGGCCGACGTCCTGATGCTCTTCTACCTGCTCGCGCCGCACGAGTTCGACGACGTCCTGCTCCAGCTCGGCTACGACCGCGACCCCGGGCTCCCCGAACGGACGATCGACTACTACCTGACGCGAACCTGCGACGGCTCCACCCTGAGCATGCTCGTACGCGCCTGGATCCTCGCCCGCACCGACGGCGACCTCGGCTGGCGCGCCTTCCTGGACGCCCTCCGCAGCGACATCGGCGACTCCCAGCACGGCACCACCGCCGAAGGCGTCCATCTGGGCGCGATGGCCGGCACGGTCGACCTCGTCCAGCGCTGCTTCGCGGGCATCAGCACCCGCGGCGAGACATTGCAACTCTCCCCCCGGCTGCCCCCTGCGCTGACCCGGCTCCACGTGGGCCTCCGCTACCGAGGGCACTGGGGCATCGACCTCTCCCTCCGCCCCGACCGCCTCCACGTCGCGCTCCGCCCCGGCGGCGCCCGCCCGATCACGATCGTCTACGGCACCGAGGAGATCGTCGTCGAGCCGGGCGGGTCCTGGGAGACGCCCCTCGCCGAGGGACGCCCTCCGGAAGCGTCCGGTCACCCCCGGGCGCGGACGAGCGCGACCGGACAGCCGGCATGATGCAGAAGCGCATGCCTTACCGCGTGCCGTCGAGGAAAACGGGTCTCCGGCGATCGCTCTGCGCCCACGACGACCAGGTCGGACTTGCCCGACGCGGCCACCAGCGCGGCCGCGGGCCGGTCCTGCACGACGTCCTCCACCACCTCGACTTCCGGGAACCGCCGCCGCAGGCCCGCGCACTCCTCCGCGATCCGTGAGCGCGCCCGGTCCTTCGAACGTTCGAGATCCGCGGCGAGGTGCTCCTCGTCCGTCCCCCTCGGAATCGGGACCGCATGGACGATCCGGACGCGCAGCCCGCGCGAGGCCGCCTCCTCGAACGCGTACTCCAGCACGGGCGCGTCGTCGTCGAGGCTCGTCCCGACCGCCGCCTCGCCGCGCCGTCCTCCGGTCTCGCCCCGCACGACGACGACCGGCGACTGCGCGTACGCCGCGACACCCGCGCTCACCGACCCCACGAGCAGACCGGTGAAACCGCCCAGCCCCCGGTGCCCCACAACGAGTTCCGACGCGTGCTCCGAGCCCTCGCACAGGACCCGCACGGTACCGCCCACGGCGAGCTTGCACTCCGCCTTCACCTCGGGCCTGCGGGCGAGCGCGACCTGCTCGGCCTCCGCCAGCACCTGGTTCTCCGTCCACGTGACCGGATCGGAGTCATGCGGCACCGCCCGGAGGGGCATGTCATACGGCCACACCTCGGACACATAGACCAGCCGCAAGGCACGGTCCATGCGAACCGCCCGGTCGGCCGCCCACGCGACGGCCCGATCGGACGGTCGGGACCCGTCCACTCCCACGACGATCGGCAGCGGGTCACCCCGGCCCCTTCCCGTCCCCATCGGCTCGCCTCCCCCTCGGCTCGCGTACCAGGGCGGACCGTGAGAGCACACCCTTCGAAGAGCGGCCCACCGGCCCTTCACGACCATCCTGGCCGCCTCCCACCGGCCGCCGCAGAGGTTGTAAGTCCAGTCCGCTCGGGACCAAAGTCCCGCACGACCATCCGGTGCCCCGCGTGAAGGACCCGAAGCCAAGGCGCGACCTAGCCGACCCGCCAAGGCCGCCTGCACAACACGGCTAACCGTCCACATCCCGCGCGGATGCCGGGACGACCGCCACGGTGCAGGTGGCGTGCTCGACCAGGGCGCGGCTGACCGACCCCAGCAGGAGGGAACGGAAACCCCCCAGTCCTCGTGTACCGACGACCAGCACGCGAGCAGTGGCCGACGCTTCCAGCAGGACGTCGCGCGGTGGCCCGGCAACGACCTCGGCCCGGACGGCGACATCGGGGTGCAGCCGTCGCAGCGGGCCCAGCAGCCGCGCGAGGCGTCCCTCGGCCGCCTCCCGCATGCCGGCCTCGTCCGCCAGCGGCGGCAGCCCCTTCACCGGCGCCGACTCCCAGGCGACGACCGCGTGGACGGAGAGACCGTGCACGGCGGCCTCTGTGAAACCCATCGCCAGTGCGGCTCGGGACGCCGGCGAGCCGTCCACGCCGACGACGACGCGCCCGGCTTCCTCGTCTTCGGGGGGACGCAGATCGCCTCGGACGATCACGACCGGGCACGGGGCGTGCACGGCGACCTGAGTGCCGACCGACCCGAGCACCAGCCCGGCGAAGCCGCCGAGCCCTCGCGGCCCGAGCACGAGGAGGGCGGCGTCTCTGCCCGCGCCGATCAGTTCGGACGCGGCCTGTCCGCGTTCCGATCTGCCCTGCACCGGCACGTCCGGTGCCGCCTCCCTGACGTGCCGGAGGCCTTCTTCCAGGGTCTCCTCTGCCATCGCTCTCAGGTCCGCGATCGGCATCGGCACCGGTCCACCGAAAGGGACGTCCCACGCGTGGAGCACCGTCAACGGCAGGTTCCTGGCGCGCGCCTCGCAGGCCGCCCAGTCCAGGGCCCGGGCCGCCTTTCTCGAGCCGTCATAGCCGACGATGATTCCGGTTTCGAAATTCACGCCCATATCTTCTCTCCAGCATCGTTCAATGAGTGTTTCATCATCACCTTGTCGCTCGGCTCGCCGTTCCGGAAGAGGACCTCGGCCCACTGCTCACAGGACTTATGGCCTTTGGCGCATCGAAGGCGCCTCCGAAGCCCTCGCCGTTCGCAGGCCGCCCGGTGGCGAACCCCCGCTGCTCGAACATCAGATGGAGCGGCCACCGACCGCCGCGCTCGTCCACCGGAACTCGCGGACCGAGGGGTCGGCCCAGGTCCAAAGTCCCGGGCGGCGATGACTCTCGGCACTGAACTCCGGCGCGTTTCGGCACGATGGTGGTGGTGACCGAAGGAGGTCACGCATGTGGATCGTGCCCGAACACCGCTCCGTAGTCGTCGGGGTGGACGGCTCTCCCAATTCCCTCGCCGCGCTGCGCCGGGCGGCGCGGGAGGCCATCGACCGCCACGCTCGCCTGGACGTGGTGCGTGTGCTGGAGCCGGCGGACGACCGTTCCCCGCGGCACTTGCGAACGCTGCGAGAGTGGTTGCGGCTCCGTCGCCTGGCCGCCGGTGCACTCCCGAACGCCCAGCACCTGAACACCCGGCTGCGCGTGGTCCGCGGCACACCCGGTGAGGCGCTCGTCGATGCGGCCGGTCACGCCGAGCTGCTCGTCGTCGGCGCCCGGGCGAACTCCGGGCACGGCAATCCGCTCGGCGGCGACACCGTCCCGGTCGTGCGTGAGCACGCCCGGTGCCCGATCGTGATATGCGCGGATCACTCGCCCGCTCCCCAGGCCGAGGTCGGCTAGTCGACGGACCGACGCACGGCGGGCGCCGGATGGCCGAGCACCGAGCCACCGCCCACGGGATCGGGACGCCCGCATGACCACCCGGTCCTCGAAGCCTTGCTCCCACGAAACCGATCTCGATCGGAATTAGTCGACGTCGGCGACCAATTCCGCCGCATTCTCGATGTTCATAGGACGTACGGCGATCGCGATGATGACCTAGGCCCCTCGGAAAGGCCGACAGAACGATCCTGGCAATGCCGGAAATACCTTTAGGAGGCTGAGTTGCCCGCCACAGCGCCAGAAGAACTTCGCATCCAGTTCATGACGACCAATGACGTGCCCCAGGAGGACGTGGAGCGCGCACGCGATGTCGTCGCCCGTGTTCTGGCCCGCGTCCCGCGCCCGGTCCTGTTCGCCAAGGTCACGCTCAGCGTGCTCAGCGATCCGGCCGTGCCGCGGCCCTGCCTGGTCACCGTCCGGGTGGATCTCAACGGCCGGCCGGTGAACGCCTACGCGGCAGGTCTCACCATGGCCGATGCCATCGGTCTCGCGGGCAGCCGCCTGCGCGCCCGTGTGGAGCACATGGACCGGTACTGGGGGACGCATGACAAGGGACGGCGCCGCACCGTGACGGGAGGTGAAGGACCACGGCGATGAGCCATCGCGCCGTCACCGACGACCGCGGTGGCCTCCGACCCTGTTCCAGGACACGGTGACCGACGGTCCGCGTTCACGCGGCGACGCGATGATGACCGTGGTCCGCGGGAACCCCCGGACCACGGTCATTCGCGGTCGGCCGGTCCCGAGCCGCTGAGGCGTCAGCCGCGTGGGGCGGACGGGACGACGGCGACCGTGCAGGGCACGTGCTGCAGGACCGCGCCGCTGACGGCTCCGAGACGCAGCGGGTCGAACCCGCCGGCACCCCGGTCGCCCACGACGAGCAGGTCCGCGCTCTCGGCCGCCTCGAACAGCGCCTGGCGCGGGGCGCAGCACCAGTGACGTGCGCGTCTCGACGTGGGGGTATTTCACCCGCCATGGCGCGACGGCCCTTTCCAGGCGCGTGCCTGCGAGCTTGCGGGGCCGCTGGTCGTCGCCCAGCAGCGCGAGGTCGCCACCGACCGCCTCGGCCTCCCAGCAGCCGTAGACCGCCCGGACGCCCCAGCCGCGCAGCGCCGCCTCCTCGAACGCGAAGCCCAGCGCCGCGTCACCCCCTCGAGAGCCGTCCGCGCCGACCACGACCTCCCCGTACTCCGTCCCCGTCCTCCGGACGACGAGCACGGGGGCGCGGGCACGCGCCGGCAGCCGCAGCACCGTCGACCCCACCGGGAGTTCGTCCCGATCGTGGGACCCGACCACGATCAGGTCCGCGCCCTCGCCCTCGTGCATCAGGGCCGCACTTTCCTTTGTCCCGTCGTAGCCGACCAGGACATGGGAACTCCGGCTCAAGAATCCCTCCATCGTTCGGGCTCCCCTTCATCACACGTCGCGCCGGGGGCGCGCGCGTAGGGGCGAAGGGCCCGGGAGGGAAGGGTCCACAGGGCCCGAGCCGTCAGCCTCGATCGAGGGGGACTTCCCAGCGGAGTACGGTGCCACCGCCGGGACGGGGCCCGGCGTCGAACGTGCCACCGAGGGTCCGGGCGCGCTCGTCCATGTTGCGCAAGCCGCTGCGGCGGCCGCCTTCGGGGATCCCGACGCCGTCGTCCTCCACCTGGAGAACCAGGCCGTCGCCGACCCGGACGTTCACGACGGCCTCGGTGGCGTGGGCGTGGCGGGCCATGTTGGACAGCGCCTCGCGGAGCACCGCGAGCAGGTGATCGGCGTGCTCGGCGGGGACCGCGGTGTCCAGCAGCCCGTCCAGCCTGGTCGAGGGGGCGAAGCCGAGGCGTTCGCTGGCGGCCTCGACGACGCGGTGGACCTTGCTGCGCAGGGTCTCGTCCTCCTCCGCGGAGGCCTGAAGCGCGAAGATGGTGGAGCGGATCTGCCGGATGGTGTCGTCCAGATCGTCGACCGATCGCTGGATCCTCGTGGTCACGTCGGGCCGCTCGGCGAGCTTGATGGTGCTCATCAGTGTCATCGCCGTGGCGAACAGCCGCTGGATGACGGTGTCGTGCAGGTCCTTGGCGATGCGGTCGCGATCCTCCAGCAAGGCCAGGCGTTCGACGTCGCGGCGCCGGTCGGCCAGTTCCAGCGCCACCGCCGCCTGCACGGCGAACGCCTCCATCAGCCGTTGCGTCGACTCGCTGAACACCGCGCCCCCCGGCTCGTTGACGACCGACAGCACGCCGCGTGCCGACTCCCCCTGCCCCAGCGGGACGACCAGCAGCGGGCCGACGGCCAGATCGGCGGGCAGCCCGGCGTCCCGCACGGCCTCCTGGCCGTCGGCGAGCCGCAGCGGTGAACCGCTCGTGTACACCCGGCCGGCGACGGCGTGGTCGATCGGCATCCGCGCGTGTTTCGATTCGTCGGCGCGCCGCCCGTCGGAGGCCTCGACGACGAACTCCCGCTTCTCCGTGTCCGCCAGTGCCACCGTCGCCAGATCCGCGTCGGCGATCTCCCGCGCGCGCCGGGCCACCAGGTCCGTCACCCGGCGCGGGTCGGTGCCGGACAGCAGCGCCGTGGAGATCTCCGCCAGCGCCTCGAGCCAGCGCTCCCGGCGCCGCGTCTCCTCGTACAACCGGGCGTTCTCGATCGCCACGCCCGCCGCCGTCGCGAGTGCCGTGACGACGATCTCATCCTCCTCTTCGAAGCTCCCGCCGCCGGCCTTCTCGGTCAGGTAGAGGTTGCCGAAGACCTCGTCCCGCACCCGGACGGGCACGCCGAGGAAGGTGTGCATGGGCGGATGGTCCGCCGGGAAACCGTACGACTCCGGGTGCTCGGCGATCTCCGGCAGCCGCAGCGGCCGCGGTTCCTTGATCAGCAGGCCGAGGATGCCGTGCCCGTGCGGCCAGTGCCCGATCGCCTCGATCTCCTCCTCACCGACCCCGACCGTGATGAACTGAACGAGCCGCTCGCCCTCCTCGCTGATCACTCCGAGCGCGCCGTAGCGGGCGTCGACGAGCGTCGCGGCCGCTTCGGTGATCCGGCGCAGGACGACCTCCAGGTCGAGCTCCCCGCCGATCGAGACGACGGCCTCGAGCAACGCGTGCACCCGGTCCCTGGTACCGCGCGCGGCGTCCAGCCGCGACTGAAGCTCCGCCAGCAGGTCGTCCAGCCGCAACTGTGGCAGGATCAGCTTCGCGCGCTCATCGCCGGGTCGTTCGTCCGCCACTGATCGACCTCCACCAGAACTCGGGACCTTGGTCCCATTCTTGGGGGGATTTCGCCTCCCCGGCTGCTCTTCATCACCAACTAAGGTCGATTCCATCACCAATGAGGATCAAGGGGAACGGGATCATGACCGACCTGGCGCGGGACAGCGGTGACGCCATCCGGGTATTCCTGATGGACGACCACGAGGTGGTCCGGCGCGGGGTGGCCGCCCTGCTGTCCGCCGAGGACGACATCGAGGTGGTCGGCGAGGCCGGGACCGCGGACCACGCGCTCGCCCGCATTCCCGCCGCCCGGCCCCACGTCGCCGTCCTCGACGTCCGGCTGCCCGACGGCGACGGCATCACCGTGTGCCGCGAGCTCCGTTCGGCCATGCCCGACCTCGCCTGCCTGATGCTCACCTCGTTCGACGACGAGGACGCTCTGTTCGACGCCGTCATGGCCGGTGCGAGCGGCTACGTCCTCAAGCAGATCCACGGCTCCGACCTCGTCGGCGCCGTCCGCACCGTCGCCTCCGGCCAATCCCTGCTGGACCCGCGCTCCACCGCGCGCATGCTCCAGCGCGTCCGCGAACGGCAAGAGCGCAAGGAGGACCCCCTGCAGGTCCTCACCGCCCAAGAACGCCAGATCTTCGAACTCATCGGTGAGGGGCTCACCAACCGGCAGATCGGCGAACGCATGTTCCTGGCCGAGAAGACGGTCAAGAACTATGTCTCCAACCTCTTCGCCAAGCTCGGCATCCACCGGCGTACCCAGGCCGCCGCCTACGCCGCCCGCCTCAAGGCCGCGGCTCCGAAGAACGAGGAATTCTGACTCCTCGCCCGACCTGACGCGTCCGGCCGGGCACGTTTCCGGACGAACCGTCCCGGTCCCGGCCTGCGGCGCGGGGACGGCACCCGGCCACGGCCGGAGCCGACCACGTGAAAGGGCACCGTGGCTCCGCCCGGTGCCCTCTTCGCATGCCCCACGTCGGAATCGGCCGGTCGGTCCGTTCGGGCGTGCCCGCGCACTCCGTCCTCCGTCCGCAGTCTCGGAGACACCTCCCCCGACGGCCTGCGACACAGGGGATCGCTGACTTACGGCCCACCGGCCCGATGACTTTCGTCCGCACCATCCGGGCCTCAAGCCCGGCCCGCCGGTTCGACCATCAGTGATCTTCTCGATGCGACGACGCGGCCTACGCCCGCGTCCTGCGAGGAGGCACGCCATGCACGACAGATCCCCCCGCCGGGGCCTGGGATTCTGGACGGCGTCCGCACTGGTCGTGGGCAACATGATCGGTTCGGGCGTCTTCCTGCTGCCCAGCGCGCTCGCCGAGTTCGGTCCGATCAGCATCATCGCCTGGACGTTCACCGCCATGGGGGCCATCGCGCTCGCCTTGGTGTTCGCGCGGCTCGGCCGCGCATACCCCAGGACCGGCGGGCCGTACGCCTACGCCCGCCGGGCGTTCGGTGACTTCGTGGGCTTCCAGACGGCATGGGGCTACTGGATCGCGGTCTGGGCCGGCAACGCCGCGATCGCGGTCGCGTTCGTCGGTTACCTGGCCCACTTCTGGGCCGAACTGGCCACGAACAAGGTTCTGGCGGCCGGTGTCGCGCTCGCCGCCATCTGGAGCCTCACCGCCGTCAACGCCTCGGGCGTGCGGCAGGGAGGCCTGGTGCAGGGCGTCACGACGGTGCTCAAGCTCGTACCGCTCCTGCTCATCGCGATCGGCGGTCTGTTCTTCATCCAGGCCGACAACTTCGGCCCCTTCAACGCCAGCGGCGGCAGCGCCTTCTCCGCCGTGACCGCGGCGGCCGCGCTGACCCTGTGGGCCTTCATCGGGCTGGAGTCGGCCACCGTCCCCGCCGAGGACGTCCGCAATCCGCGCACCACCATCCCGCGCGCCACCGTCGCGGGGACCGTGGTCACGGCCGTCGTCTACATTCTCTGCACGATCGCCGTCATGGGCCTGGTTCCCGCCGGGGTTCTGGCCGCCTCGACCGCACCGTTCGCCGACGCCGCGGACGCCGCGTTCGGGGGCTGGGCCGCCGACCTGGTCGCCGCGGGCGCGGCCGTCAGCGCGTTCGGCGCCCTGAACGGCTGGATCCTCCTCCAGGGCAAGGTTCCGTACGCCGCAGCCCGCGACGGGCTGTTCCCCCGCCTGTTCGCGCGCACGAGCCGGAACGGCACCCCGGTCACCGGGCTGGTCGTCTCCAGCGTGCTGGTCACCGGGTTGATGGCGATGAACTACAACGCGAGCCTGGTCGACCAGTTCACCTTCGTGGTCCTTCTGGCCACGCTGACCACCCTCATTCCGTACGCCTATTCGGCCGTGGCGCAGCTGGTGCTGCTGGCCACCGACCGGGCCGCCTTCTCCGGACGTCGACTCGCGGGAAGCGCCGCGATCGCCGTGGTCGCCTTCGGCTACTCGGTGTGGGCGATCGCCGGGTCCGGCTACGAGGTCGTCTACAAGGGCACGCTGCTGCTCCTTGCCGGGATGCCGGTCTACGCCTGGCTGAAGTACCGCGACGCCCACGACCTGCACACCGTCGCGCAGGAGCCCGGTGCCCCCGATGCGCCGAGGCCGCCGGCCCAGGCGGCTTGAGAAAGGAACCCCAATGTTCACCGTCTCCTCAGAAACCGGGCGTCTGCGGCAGGTGCTGCTGCACCGGCCCGGGCTGGAACTGCAGCGCCTGACCCCCGGCAACAAGGACGAGCTGCTGTTCGACGAGATCCTCTGGGCCCGGCGTGCCAGGCAGGAGCATGACGTCTTCGCGGACACGCTCCGCGAGCGCGGCGTCCAGGTCCACTACCTGACCGACCTGCTGGCCGAAACGGTCAAGCTCGATCAGGGCCGTGCCCACGTCCTGGACCGCACCGCTTCCGAGCTCGCCCTCGGGCCCACGCTGGCCGGCCCGGTACGGGCCGCTCTGGACGCCATGGATCCGGCCTTGCTGACCCGCCACCTCATCGGCGGGCTGACCAAGGCCGACCTCGACCTGGCCGCGGACAGCCTGCTGCTCGCCTCTCTCGACGACGGGGATTTCGTCCTCCCGCCGTTGCCGAACCACCTGTTCACCCGCGACCCTTCGGCCTGGATCGGTGGCGGGGTCTCCCTCCACTCCATGGCCAGGGCCGCGCGGCGGAGGGAGACCCTGCACCTGGCGGCGATCTACCGCCACCATCCGATGTTCGCCGACGCCGGTTTCCCGGTCTGGTATCCCGGCGCCGACGTCCCCCTGCCCAGTCTCGAGGGCGGCGACATCCACGTCATCGGCAACGGGGCCGTCCTTGTCGGAATGAGCGAGCGCACCGCCCCGCAGGCCGTGGAACTGCTCGCGGAGAGGCTCTTCGACGCGGACGCCGCCCGCCGCGTCATCGCGGTCCGCCTGCCACGGCGCCGGGCGTTCATGCACCTGGACACCGTGATGACCATGGTCGACCGGGACGCCTTCGCCGTGTACCCCGAACTGCCCGAGCTGCGCTCCTACTCGATCACTCCGGGCCCCGCCGGGCGAGTCCGTGTCAGCGAGAACACGTCCCTGTTCGCGACCATCGCCCGAGCGCTCGACCTCGACGAGGTGCGCGTGCTCCGCGCCGCGCAGGACCTGCCCGCGGCCGAACGGGAGCAATGGGACGACGGCGACAACGTCCTCGCCGTCGAGCCCGGCGTCGTCATCGCGTACGAGCGCAACGTCACCACCAACACCATGCTCCGCCGCCACGGCATCGAGGTGATCACCATTCCCGGCGGCGAGCTCGGCCGGGGGCGCGGCGGTCCCCGCTGCATGAGCTGCCCGCTGGAGCGCGATCGGCCGGAGGGCGACCGGTGAGGATCGTCGCAGCCCTCGGAGGGAACGCCCTGCTGCGCCGCGGCGACCCCTACGACGCCGAGACCCAGGCGGCGCACGTCACCGAGGCGGTGTGCGCGCTCGCTCCGCTCACCGACCGCCACGAGCTGCTCATCACGCATGGCAACGGCCCGCAGATCGGACTGCTGGCGGCCGAGAGCACCGCGGACCGAGAGCTGCCGCGCCCGTACCCCCTCGATGTGCTCGGGGCCGAGACCCAGGGCATGATCGGCTACTGGCTGGCCCGCGAACTGCGCCGCGCGGTGCCGAACCGGGAGATCGCCGCCGTCCTCACCACGACGGTCGTGGCGGCGGACGACCCGGCCTTCGCCCGCCCCGCCAAGTTCGTCGGCCGCGGGTACACGGCCGCGGAGGCCGAACGCGTCGCCGCGGCGTACGCCTGGGACATGGCGATGGACGGCACGGCCTGGCGCCGTGTCGTCGCCTCTCCCGAGCCCCGTGGAATCGTCGAGCTGCCCACGATCGGCAGGCTCCTGGACGCCGGCTGCGTCGTCATCGCCGCGGGCGGAGGGGGCGTGCCCGTCCTCGAAGGCCAGGGCGGGCCGGAAGGCGTCGAGGCCGTGGTGGACAAGGACCTCACCGCCGCCCTCATCGCCGAACGGCTGAAAGCGGACGCGCTCCTTCTCCTTACCGACGTGCCCGCGGTCTTCCGCGGCTACGGCACCGACCGTGCTCGCCCCCTTTCCCACGCCACTCCCGGGCAGCTGCGCGGGCTCCGGTTGCCCGCGGGTTCCATGGGCCCGAAGGCCGAGGCCGCCGCACGCTTCGCCGCGCACCGGCCCGGCGCCTACGCGGCCATCGGGGCCATGACCGACGTCGCCGCGCTCCTCACCGGAGGCGCGGGCACCCGCGTCGAGTCCCCCGGGTGAACGCCCGGCGCCGCGGCGTTCGCCCCGCCGGAGAACTCGTCCTCCAGCTCGCCGTCATCGGGCATCGCTCTGCGCCCGCGACGCGGCGCCACCGTCCGAAGTGCCTCGGCGCGGGACGTTCGCCCCTACTGGCCGCGGCCGCGGCCGCGTTGCCTTGAGACGGATCTACCGCACGTCGACCTGGAGGTGGCGAGATGGCGTGGTCCGCGCGCCGACGCCGGCCGGGCCGTCCCGCGGTGGAAGGCGGGAACGCCGCGGCCGCGGGCCGCGGCGCACGAGACCGAGGGAGCCCGAAATGACCAAGCAGATCGCCACCGGGTACGGCATGACGTCGGCCGCCGTGCTGGAGAGGCGGATCGCCGCACTGGAAGGCCAGGTGACGGTCCTCGCGCAGGCGGTCGCGGCGCTGGCCGCCGGCCTGGAGGGCCGGCCGCTCGACGGGCCCCGCGACACCGAGGCGGCGAGGGCGGCCCGGCTGGCGCACGATCTGCTCATCGCCGCCCGGCTGGGCGGCTGAGGAAGGACGGGTCCACGATGTCCGTCACCGAAACGATCGTCGTCGGAGTCGACGGCTCGGCCTCGTCGGAGCGGGCGCTGCGGTGGGCCGCCGCGGAGGCCGCCCGTTGGGGCATGCCCCTGCGGGTGGTGCACGTCGCCGTCCCCTGGATCCGCACGCTTCCCAGCCGGCTCCTGCCGAGTCTGGAACGCCCGTCCACCGGCCACGGAGAACGCATCCTGGAACGGGCCCGCGGTCTCGTCTCGAAGCAGCACCCGGACGTGCCGGTGGAGGCACGGCTCGCGCACGCCGAGACCGTCGCGGCGGGCCTGCCGCCGCTCGCCGAGGGCGCGTACGAGCTGGTGCTCGGCAGTCGAGGGCTCGGCGGCTTCTCCGGGCTGCTGCTCGGCTCGACCGGTCTGCGCCTGGCCGGGCACGTCCCCGGCCCGGTGATCATCGTCCGCGGCCCGGAGGAGCGTCCGTCCGGGGAGGTCGTCGCCGGGCTCGATCTCAAGGAGGATCCGGCCCCCGTCCTGGAGTACGCGTTCGCGGCGGCCTCGGCCCGGGGCGCGCGGGTGCGGGCCGTCCACGCCTGGCGCCCGGCGCCCCTGGCGGTCGAGGCGGGCGTGGATCTCCAGGCGGTCCGGCGCGCACACCGGGAACACCTCACCGAGCTCCTCGCACCCTGGCGGGAGCGCCGTCCCGGCATCGGGGTGGTCGAGGACGACTTCATCAGCCACCCGGTCGACGCCCTGATCGGAGCGTCGGCGCATGCCGATCTCGTGGTCGTCGGGACGCGCGGTCGCTCCGGCCCGGCACTGGGCTCGGTGAGTCACGGCGTCGTCCACTACGCGCACTGTCCCGTCGCGGTCGTCAGGCCCCGTAAGGCCTGAACCCCGCGGCAGCCGCGTCCCCGTGTCGCCGTCCAGGCGCCGGGGACGCCGGGCTTTCCGGGGCCGCACGGGCGCGGCCGGCGGTCCTCCCGCCCGGCGCCGGAGAGGCCAGGACCAGTGACGGCCCACCGGGGGACCTTGGTCGGTGGCCCGGTAGCGCGGGGCGGCCGATCGTTGAGCCATCGCAACGGCCGTGCCCGGCCGCCCCCAGAGGAGGGTTCATGGAAACCACCGTCGAAGAGGTCATGACCACGGATGTGGTGAGCGTCCCGGAAACGGCCACGTTCAAGGAGATCGTCGAGACGCTCCGGCGCGGCCGTGTCAACGCCGTCCCCGTCGTGACCACCGAGGGCCGCCCGGTCGGCATCGTCTCCACCGCGGATCTGATCCAGAAGGAGGCCGACCCGACCGGCGCCGACAACGAGCACCTGTTCGCCACACCGCGCCGGCATCGCGAATGGAGGAAGGCGGCGGGCGCCACCGCCGCCGAGCTGATGACCGCGCCCGCCCGCACCGCCACGCCCGACGCCACCGTGCGGGCCGCCGCGCAGGAGATGCGCAGGCACCGCGTCGGCCGCCTTCCGGTCGTCGACCCCCGGAGCGGGGCGCTGGTCGGGATCGTGAGCCGGTCGGACGTCCTGCGCGTGTACGAGCGCCCCGATGAGGAGATCAGGCGGGACGTCCTCGCCGACATCGGCGGCCGGGGCGTCGGCCCCGCCGGCATCGACGTGACCGTGGAACGCGGCCGGGTCACCGTCCGCGGGAAGGTGGACCTCCGGTCCCGCATCCCCGCCCTGATGCACGAGATCCGCCGTGTCGAAGGCGTCGTCTCCGCGCGCTCCGAACTGGAGTGGGGTGCCGACGACCTCTTCACGCAGCACTACCCGTACCTGTGATTCCTTCGTCGGGCGCCGGTGGCCGGCGCCGCCGGCGCCCGACACGTTCCCGCCGCCGTCCGACCAACGCCTCGCGAGCGGGGGACCTTCGCCCCTCACCCGCCTTCCGCCCGCCGCCTAGCGTCGAAGTGGCACCGAGGAGGACACCATGCAGCACCGAAAGGTCGCCGACGTGATGACGCGAGAGGTCGTCGCCGTCACCGAGGAGACGCCGTTCACCGAGATCGTGGCGGCACTCGACGATCACGGCGTCAGGGCGGTGCCCGTCGTCGACGGCGACCGCCGCGTCGTCGGCATCGTCACCGACGCCGACCTTCTCCGCAAGGAGGAGTTCAGGGACATCGGCACCGAAGGACATCCCCGCTTCGAGAGCAGGCGGCACCGCGCGGCTCGGGCGAAGGCGGCCGCCACCGACGCCGCCGGGCTCATGAGCGCGCCGGTGGTGACGCTGGAGCCGGGGACGCCGGTCGCGAAGGCCGCCAGAACCCTGGCCGCGCACGGTCACAAGCAGGCCCCCGTCGTCGACGGGAACGGCCGGCCGGTCGGGATCGTGACGCGCTCCGATCTGCTGCGCCTGTTCCTGCGCTCCGACGACGACACCCGCGACGAAATCGTCCGCGAAGTGATCGTCCGCGGCCTGTGGCAGGACCCCTCCCGGATCGATGTCCGGGTCGACGCAGGCGTGGTCGTCCTGTCCGGGCGGCTGGAGGCCAGGAGCCTCATCCCCATCTGCCTCCGGCTCACCGCCGCGACCGAGGGCGTCGTGGACGTCGTCGACCGCCTCTCCTACGACCGCGACGACGGCCGCCCCGGCGCGTTCCCCCGGGCGTGACGGCGATGAACTCCGTCCCCCCGGGCGCCGCGGTCAGCGAAACGCACTCCGGTGCGGTGTTCTTCATCGGGGACCGCGCGTACAAGATGAAGAAGCCGGTCGATCTAGGATTCCTGGACTTCACCACCCGCCGGGCGCGCGAGCGCGCCTGCCACGAGGAGGTGCGTCTCAACAGGCGCTTCTCCCCCGACGTGTACCTCGGCGTCGCCGACGTCCACGACCCGGCGGGCGCCGTATGCGACCACCTGGTCACGATGCGGCGCATGCCCGCGGACCGGCGGCTGTCGACCCTGCTGCGGGACCGCGCCCCCGTCGACGACGCCCTGCGGGCCACCGCCCGCCTGCTCGCGGAGTGGCACGCCAGGGCACCGCGCGGTCCCCGGATCTCCGAGCAGGGCACCCGGGACGCGCTGCTGGGCCGCTGGGCCGAGAGCTTCGACCAGACCCGGCCGTTCCACGGCCGTTCCATCGACACGAGCGACGCGCTCGAGATCGAGGAACGCGTGCGCCGCTTCCTCGCCGGGCGAGCTCCGCTGTTCGAGACGCGCATCGCCGAAGGGCGCGTGGTGGACGGACACGGCGACCTGCTGGCCGGTGACGTGTTCTGCCTCGACGACGGGCCCCGGGTCCTCGACTGCCTGGAGTTCGACGAGCGCCTCCGGTTCCTCGACGGCCTCGACGACGCCGCGTTCCTGGCCATGGACCTCGAACGTCTCGGAGCCGCGGACCTCGCCGAACGCTTCGCGGACTGGTACGCCGGGTTCGCCGGGGACCCGGCCCCGTCCTCGCTGCGGCACCACTACGTCGCCTACCGCGCCTTCGTGCGGGCCAAGGTGGCCTGCTTCCGCCACGCGCAGGGCGACGCGGCGGCCGCGGCAGAGGCCGGGACCCTCGCCGAGATCGCCCTGCGCCACCTGCGCGCGGGGACCGTCGGGCTCGTCCTGGTCGGCGGGCTGCCGGGCACCGGCAAGAGCACCCTCGCCGGCGCGATGGCCGACCGGCTCGGCTGCACCCTGCTCAGCAGCGACCGCGTCCGCAAGGAGCTGGCGGGGCTGTCGCCCGCCGACTCCGCCGCGGCCGCGTACGGAACCGGGCTCTACACCGCCGAGTGGCGCGAGCGAACCTACGCCGAACTCGTCCGCCGGGCCCGACGCCTGCTGGAGCTGGGCGAGACCGTCGTGCTGGACGCCTCCTGGACCTCGCGCGAAGACCGCGACCTGGCCGCCGACCTCGCCGGTGACGTGCGGGCCGAACTGCACGCGATCGAGTGCCGGGTCCCCCGGAGCGTCGCGGCCGAACGCCTCCGTTCCCGGCCGCGGGGACCGTCCGATGCGGACCCCGCCATCGCCGCCCTCATGGCCGCGGCCGCCGATCCGTGGCCGGAGGCCACCGCGGTCGACACCAGCGGCGCCCCCGACGGGTCGGTGGCACGGGCGCTGGCGGCCGTGCGGCCGTACGGGGCCGAGCATGTCTGGCACCGCCGTCCTCGTCTCGCGCCCGACTGATCCTTACCGCCCGCGCCTTCGGAAGGAGAGAAACGATGAGGATTGCCCCGCTCCCACTCGGAGAGCGAACGGTGGCCGACGTGATGACGGCCGACCCGATCACCATCTCCGCAGGTGAGTCCCTGCTCACGGCCTGGGAGCTGATGTGCCGGGCCGGTGTCCGCCATCTGCCGGTGCTGGACGAAGACGGGACACTCCTGGGAACGGTGCACGCTCACACGCTCACCGCCGTGTGGCACGCGCAATCGTCGGGGCCGAGCAAAGCAGGCGAATCGGTCACGACACTGCTCGGCCGTGGGCAGGGCGGCCATGTTCGTCCGGCCGACTCCGTGCGAACGGCGGCTCGTTCGATGCTGGACACCGGTACCGACCACGTGTCCGTGGTCAACGCCGGGGGTGAGTTGGCAGGGCTGCTCACCGTCCACGATCTCATCAGCGAGCTGGCCGGTACACGACGGGAGAGAACCTTCCCGACGCCCGGCATGCCTCCGCCGCGTCGCATCGAGCCGGCGGTCGTACGCCCTTCGACAGGAAGGCGAACGGAAGTGCCCGTGTCCGATGCACGGGTAGAGCGGCCACGGGCCGGTCCGTCCGAGGGACCGGACGGGCCGAGGTCGCAGAGCCTTCACGAGCGGGACGGCGCCGCACGGACGCCGGCGTCGTACGACCCCGCCGCGCGCCCCTGGCGCCGGTGACTTCAAGCCGGTGGTGCGATGATCGGAACGAACGACGTGGAGGGTGCCGGGTATGCGGGTGATCTCGGAGGACGACCTCGCCGCCGTGCTGGCCGGGGTGCCCGGCGTCCCGCGCGTGGTCGCCGGCGGCAACTTCGCCACGCCGTGGCGGGCGCTGGCCGTGGTCGACGCCGCTCTGGCGGAGTACCGGCTGTTCATGCTCAACGCCCAGCCGGGCGTGCCCGACCGCGAGGGCGTGGTCTTGGAAACCCCGTTCGTGGGTCCCGGGATGCGCGGCCGCCCGGGCCTGCGCTACTTCCCCTCCCGGCTCTCGCTCGTGCCGAACCTGCTCAAGGGCGCCCTGCCGCCCGACGTCGTCCTCGTCCAGACGTCCGAACCGATGAACGGCACGGTCTCGCTGGGCATCGAGGTGAACGTCCTGCCCGCCGCGATCGAGGCCGTGCGCGCCCGCGGCGGCCTGGTCGTCGCCCAGCTCAACGCACGGATGCCGTACACCTACGGCGACGCGGTGATGCCGCTGGACGAGGTCGACTTCGCGATCGAGTGCGACGAGCCGCTCGCCACGCCCGTGCCGCGCCCGCCCGGCGACACCTCCCTGGAGATCGGCGCCCGGGTGGCCGGGCTCGTCCCCGAGAACGCCACGCTCCAGCTCGGCATCGGCGGCGTCCCCGACGCCGTCCTCGCCTCGCTCCACCATCGGCGCGGCCTGGCCATCTGGTCGGAGATGTTCAGCGACGGGGTCCTCGCCCTGGAGCGGGCCGGCGCGCTCGAAGCCGCGACACCGATCACCGCCTCGTTCGCGTTCGGCGGCCGGGAGCTCTACGACTGGGCCGACCGCAATGAGCGCATCCGGATGCTGCGCACCGAGAAGACCAACGACCCCGGCCTCATCGCCCGGCAGCCCCGGCTGGTCTCGGTGAACTCCGCCCTCCAGGTCGACCTGTTCGCCCAGGCCAACGCGGGCCGGGTCCGGGGCACCGTCTACTCCGGTTTCGGGGGCCAGACCGACTTCGTCGTCGGAGCCCTGCACTCCCCCGGCGGCCGCGCCGTCATCGCCCTGCCGTCCTGGCACCCCCGCGCGGACGTCTCCACCGTCATCCCCCGCCTGTCCGGGCCGGTCACCTCGTTCCAGCACAGCTACATCGTCAGCGAACAGGGCACCGCCACCATCTGGGGCAACGACGCCACCACCCAGGCACAGGAGATCGTCGACAACGTCGCCCACCCCGACGCCCGCGACGAACTGCGCCACCAGGGCCGCCTCTTCGGCCTCCCGCTCCGCTGACCGCCTGGCCGCCCCGGACACCGGCCACCGGCCCCCCTGGACGCCGCCCTCCGCATTCACCGGCGATCGGCGCATGGTCTCCCCATACCCGGGCACACGTACCGGGGGCCGGACGGAGGCTCTTCCACGGAGCGGTACGCGGCGTCTCCCGGGCCGAGGCCCGCACCGTCGTGGCGAACGTGTCCGGCTCCGTCGCGGTAGCGCTGCTCGCCTACGCCCTCGTGGAACTCGCCAAGACGATCGCCCGCCATGCCGATGAAGCGCGAACCGTCTCGCCGTCCGGCGTTCACGGACGAGCGTCACCGGCTGCCGCACGGCACATGCCGGCCGGGACCTCGTCCAGCGGCGGCCGGGACCTTGGACCCTGCCGGGCCGCCGAGCGGTCGCACAGGATGGACCCCGATCGGGGAAGGACTCAATGGAGGTGCTCGCATGCGAACGGATAGAGGGACCCGGGAGGCAGGGCCCGAACTCACCACTGCGGTGATGGCCGTCACGTCCACGTCGACACGGGTGCGCGTGACCGGTGAACTCGACGTGGCCACCGCCCGGCGCTTCGCCACGGCGCTGGCCGAGGTCATCAGCGCCCGGCGTCCGAACGTGGTGATCGATGCTTCCGGGCTGCGCTTCTGCGACTCCGCGGGCCTGGCGGCCCTCGAACTGGTCGGCGGCCTGGCCGAAGCGTGCGATGGCGCGGTCACCGTGACCCGGGCCCGTCCGATCGTGGCCCGGATTCTGGAGGTCACCGGGCTCGACTCCCGATTCCTGCACCGCGCACCCGCGATCTGAGGCGCCATGCTGATCCGCGAAGTGATGACGACGCCCGTGGTCACCATCGCCCCGCGCGCCACCGTGCGCCAGGCGATCCGCGTCCTGCACGAGCACGACGTCACCGCCGCGCCCGTCGTCGGCGACGACGGGCGCATGGTCGGCATCGTCAGCGAGATGGATCTGCTGCGCGGAGCCTTCGAAGCCGACCCGCGCGCCTTCGCGCGCCCCGTGCGAGCGGCGAGCGAACCGCCCCCGCCCCGGGTCGAGGACGTCATGACCACCGAAGTACGCACCGCCCGGCCGAACTCCGACGCCGCGGCCCTCGCCGACATGATGATCGAGACCGGGATCAAGAGCGTGCCCGTCCTCGACGGGACCGCCCTCGCCGGCATCGTCAGCCGCCGCGACCTCATCGCCGTCCTCGCCCGCGGCGACGCCCGCATCCACGACGACGTCACCGCGCTCCTCGCCGAGTACGGCGAGGAGCAACGCTGGACGGTGACCGTCGAGGACGGCATCGTGACCTTGCACGGCCGGACCGGCGAGTCCACCCGGCGACTGGCCGACGTGCTCGCCCGCACGGTCCCCGGCGTCACCCGGGTGACCGTCCTCGACACCACCGGCCGCCCCTGACCATCCACCCGTACACCGACCCCGCCGTCCCGCCGGGGCCGGGCCCCTGGGGCGCGATCGGGCGACATCGTCCCCTGCCCCGTGGGCCGACGGCGCATTCGGGCAGCCGGGGACTTTCGTCCCTGCCGACGGAAGCACGGACTCCGGCAGAGTGAGAGTATGCAATTCGACCACGGCGGACTGCAGATCCTCGACGACGAGGAGTGCCGGTCCCTGCTCGCCACCGCGCCGCTCGGGCGCATCGTCTTCACCGACCGGGCGTTGCCCGCGGTGCAGCCGGTGAATTTCGTTCTCGCCGACGGCGACGTGGTCATCCGCACCTCCCCGCACTCCCGGCTGGCCGCCGCGGCCCGCGACGCCGTCGTCGCCTTCGAGATCGACGCCTTCGACGCGGCCGCGCGTACCGGGTGGTCGGTGGTCGTGGTCGGGCACGCCCGCGCCGTCGCCGACCCCTCCGAACTCGCCGCACTGCGCGACCTGCCGCTGCGGTCCTGGGCGCCCGGCGAGCACGGTCACTTCATCCGCGTCCACCCGGAGATCATCACCGGCCGCCGTCTCCCCGAGCACGGTACGGACCATCGTCGTGAGGCCGACCGGGCCGAGGCCTGAAACCCCATCGATCGGCCGGCGCCGGCCGTCATCGCCCCCGCGTCTCGGGGCTCGCAGTCCTCTGGGCGCCGCAACGAAAGGACGTCCATGGGCGAGCCGACGGGCAAGGTGAAGCGGCTACCGCGCGACGTGTACGCGCGCGAGCTCGCACGCCTCCAGGCAGAGCAGGAACGCCGCTTCCGCGCCCGCCTCGACGACCCGATACGGCGCTGGAAACCGTCACTGATGGACCTGGGTCGATGACCCGCTGGGAAGACGCCCCCGAGGCGCCCTGGTACGTGGTGGAGAGCGATGACAAGCGGCGAGCGCGCATCAACATGATCGCCCACCTGCTGTCGACCGTCCCGTAGCACGAGGTGGAGCCCCCGCGCCCCGTCCCGAAGGGCTACGCACGCCCGCCGCGCGCCGCGCACACTTACGTGCCCGACCGCGCGGCGGACCTCGCCCCCTGGCCCGCGGCGGCCGCCGCGGGTCAGGGGGCGGATTCACTCCCCGGTGGGCACGATCAGCACCGGGCAGCGCGCGTGATGCAGCACGGCGTGGTTGACCCGGCCCAGCGCCATCCCGAGCACGCCTCGGCGGCGACGCGCGCCCAGCACGATCAGCCCCGCCTTCTCGGACGCCTCCACCAGCGCCTGGGAAGGCGTCCGGTCCGAGATGAGAGGACGGACCGGGACGTCCGGGTACCGCGCCCCCATCCCGGCCAGTGCCTGCGACAACTCCATGTCCTCGATCACCCGCCACCGGGGGAATCCGATCTCCCCGCCGACCGCGTGCAGCGCGAGGATGTCGGCGCCCTTCGAGGCGGCCTCCTTGAACGCCCACTCCACGGCGGCGTCGTCGCCGGGGCGGCCCTCGACGCCGACCACGATCTCGGCCGCGGCATCGGCGGGATAGGGGGCCGAACGCGACACCACCAGGACGGGGCAGACGGCATGCGCGGCCGTGTACAGGCCGACGGACCCGAACAGCAGGCCCTCGAAGCCGCCGAGGCCGCGCGACCCCACCGTGACCATGTCGGCGTTCTCGCCCTCCCGCACCAGTGCCCGTCCCGGCTCGAGCGGCAGCAGCCGCGTCTCGATGCGGAGATCGGGATGGATCTTGAGCGCGTACTGGCGGGCCTCGGCGAGCAGGTCCTCCCGTTCGGCGACCAGCGGGCGCAGCGCGCGCGGTGAGATGTGCCCGTCTTCGGCCACGGCGCGCGACCCGTGCACCAGACGCAGGTCGAGCCCGTGACGGACGGCGCGGTCCGCCGCCCAGTCCAACGCCCGCCACGCGTGCGCGGAGCCATCGATCCCCACCACGATCGGATTCGACATCGCCGTTCCTCCCGGACGTCCATCAGTTCACCCTTGACGCTAGGCCGCGCGCCCGCGCCTTTCCGGAGGCGAAAGTCCCACCCGGCCCGGGACGATCGACCTCGATCCCGTCCCCTCTCGACTCGGCTCCTGCGGAGGCTCCCTCTGTCCAGTGCCGACCGATCTGCCATCCGGATCGTGCTCTTCGACGAGCATGTCGGGGGACTCCGCCCGTTCGATCGTCCGAGAGGCCCGGCTCTCCGCGGAAAAGGAGGAGGGGCGCTCACCGTGGTGAGCGCCCCTCCTCGCCGTCGCGCGGCTACTTGAGGATGGGGAACCGCCGGACCAGCGGGGTCTCGGCCCACCAGCGGCCGAGGCCCAGGGTGTCGCCGGCGCTGACGAGGGCGAGCCCGATGGCCAGGACGGCGTAGATCAGGTGGTCGTCCATGAACGGGTTGTTCTCCGGGGGCAGCACGGCGGTCCACATCATGACCAGCAACAGCGCACCGGCGCCGACCGCGACGCGCATCCCGATGCCCAGGATCAGGCCGACGCCGATTCCGGCGAGGCCCAGCATGAACAGCCAGTCGGCCCAGGCCAGCCCGGCCAGGTCGTTGTAGAACCCGGCGAACGGGCCCTTGGGGGCGTGCGCCAGGAAGCCCTCGGTGGGGCTGCCGCCGTCGACCCACGCCTTGGCGGCGGGGGTCTCGTGCCCCAGCCCGAAGGTCTTGTCGAGGAACGCCCACAGGAACACCCAGCCCAGGGCGAGCCGGGCGGCCGCCCAGACGTACCGTGCGGCGGGCGATTCGGTGAGCGGCTCGGCCGCCGTCGCCTTCAGGCTCACCGGAGCCCGGCGCCCGCTGATGTCGTGCTCGGAGACAGCCATGGTCGTCTCGCCTTTCCTTCGAACCCCGAACTCCTGTCTGACGTTGATCAGTCAACGCTCCGGGCGCTGCCGCCCGTAGATGCGTTGGCCCCGATCTCAGAAGGACGTTCGTCCTCGCGTGGCGACCACGGGCATCGGCGCCGTCGCGCAGCCGGGGCTCGAATGAGCCGTCCAGAGCCTTCGCGCGTTCCCGCACGTTCCGAAGTCCACTGCGGCGGCCGTCCTCGGGACGGCCGCCGCCGTCGCCCTTGACACGCAGGGTCAGGCCGCCGGCCACGTCGCGCCCCGGCTGACCGGCACCGCCGTCGCCTGCAAGATCGACGACACCGCCCGGCGCACCCGCACGGGCCGACCGATAAGGAAACGGCCGCCCTCCTGCTCGGCCTCGCGACGGATCGCCAGCAGGACCACGCCGGCACCGGGACGAGCCGGTGGCCGCGGCGGACGGGACCGGCTCGCACTCTGATCCGCGCGCCGCTCACGACGTCGGCCCGCTGCGCGGCGGGTTCCCGTTCCGATCGAGTCATCGGCCTTCCGGCTTCGCTCGTCCGGCCTCGTACCCCACTGGGAGCCGACCACGGTGCCGAAGGTCCGGCCCGTCCGAGGACCTCCGCTCGCCCGTGCCCGGTTCACCGGGGACGTTCGCCTCTGATGCCCCCCGACCGCCGCGGCGAACCTGGATACATGAGGAACGATGGCGCGAATACCACGGTGCTCAGCCGGGCCGAATGCCTCGTGCTGCTGCGGTCGGCCGCCGTCGGCAGGGTGGTCTACACCGACCAGGCGCTGCCCGCGATCCTGCCGGTCACCTATGCCATGGACGGCGACCAGGCCCTGATCATACGGACCGCGCCAGGATCGAAGTTCGATGCCGCGCTGCGCGGCGCGATCGTCGCGTTCGAGATCGACGACGTCGACACCGCCGCCCGAACGGGCTGGTCCGTCACCGTCGTGGGCCCGGCTCGGGCCGTGACCTCCGAAGCCGAGGCGCACCGGCTGGCGCGGCTCCTGCCGCGACCGTGGGTGCCCGGCCGGCGGGACGCGTTCATCCGCATCACCGTTCGCCAGGTGTCGGGGAGACGTCTCTTCTCCGGGGCGGGACGACCCCACGGGGCCCTCCCCGGCGCTGGTGGAGGGTTCATGAGCACTGCCGATGCCAGACCCGGTCGCCGGTAGGGACGAGCGCCACGACGATGGAGCGATCGCGGCCGTGCAGGCCTCACGGAGGGATAGCCAGCCGGCCGTCCCCGGCAGCCGGACTGATGTACCCCGTGTTGAGTGGAGTCGCGTTGCTGGACTTCATGCCGGTTGGCGGGTCGGATAGAGCATCTCGTACTCGATGGGGGTGCGCATCCCCAGGGCGCTGTGACGGCGTTGCCGGTTGTGGAAGATCTCGAGGTAGTCGAAGATCGCGTTGGCGAGTTCGATGCGGGTCTTCCAGCGCTGCCGGTTGAGGAGTTCGACTTGCATGCGGCCCCAGAAGGACTCGATGACGGCGTTGTCGAAGCAGTCGCCGATCGATCCCATCGAGGGAACCAGGCCGGACTCCTGCGCGCGGCGGGTGAACGCCCAGGAGGTGAATTGCACCCCGTGATCGGCGTGGATCAGCCCGCCCGGCTGCGGGGCGCGGTTCTGGATAGCCATGCCGAGCGCGTTGGTGACCAGCGTGGATGTCTGGGTGGAGTCGATGGACCAGCCGACCACGCGGCGGGAGTGGACGTCCAGGACGACGCAGCAGTACACCTTGCCCTCACGGGTGGGGTGTTCGGTGATGTCGGTGACCCATAGCTTGTTGGGGGCGTCCCGGTGGAAGTCCCGGTCGGCCAGATCGGCCGCGGTTGGGACCTGTGGGACCGGACGGCGTCGCCGGCTGCCGGGCAGGCCCCGGATGCCCTCGCGCTGCATCAGCATCTCCACGGTGCCGTGCCACACGACCAGGCCGCTGCCCAAGGTGAGCTCGGCATGGACACGACGCGCGCCGTAGGCGCCACGAGAGGCGGCGTGGATCCGCCGGATCCGCTCGGTCAGCCATGCGTGCCGCAGCGATCGCGGCGAGGGCGACCGGCTCCGCCAGGCGAAGTAGCCCGACTCTGACACCTCCAGCACCCGGCAGGCGACCTGGACCGGCAGACCTTCGCTGGCCATCACCGCGATCGCTTCGAACCGCCTTTTGGGGGCACCACCTCTCGCACCAGCTCGATCGCCCGCTTGGTGACCGACAGCTCGGTCTCCAGCTCCCGGATCCGCTTACGGGCGGCCAGCAGTTCGGCCTGCTCGGTCGTCGTGACCCCGGGCAGCTGACCCTCGTCGATCAGATCCTGCTTGCGCCAGGTGCAGATAGTCTGATCGCTGATCCCTAGATCACGGGCGACCTCCCGGGCCGGGCGTCCGGCCTCGACCAGATCCAACACCTTGCGACGGAACTCCGGCGGGTAGCCCTTGCGTGGCACGCCGCCACGCTCTCGAACGGGTCGGTGAGGTGCTGCAAGGGGATCGGTGGTTGGGCTGGCGGTGTAGTTCGCGGAGTAGTCGGCCGAGTTCGGCGCCGCTTCCGGGTGGCTCCTCGGCCACGTCCAGGAGTCGCCAAATTGAGACCACTCGTCCGAAGACAGAGAACGGATCTACGTCGGCGGGCTCCACGCAGGGGTAGCCGCGCGAGGCAAGCCAGCGTGTGACGGCTACGGACGTGGTGATCGCGTCGAGCGCATCGGTGTTGCCGGCGATGCGCACCAGCAGCCGTGCGGTGGGCAGTGCGATCGCGCTGTTGCCGTGTCGATCCCCTCAAAGCGTGGAGACGTTGTTATGCCACTTCAGCCCTGAGCTGGGCCGTTGATGCTCTCCGTGCTTCTGCCATCTGGCGCTCGAACGTGATCGGGGCGAGTCCGTCGTTGGCGCTGTGCCTGCGGCTGGTGTTGTAGAAGTCGGCGATCCAGGTCGCGACCTTGATGCGGGCCTCAGCGCGGGTGGTGAAGCGGTGCCGGTGGACGAACTCGACCTTCAAGGTGCTGTCGAACGCCTCAGCGGCGGCATTGTCCAGGGCGCAGCCGACCCGGCCCATCGACTGCACCACGCCCAGGGCGCGGCAGGCCGCGGCCGTGCGGGCCGCGGTGTACTCCTTAGAGCGACCCGGCCCGCGTCGCCCCGTCCTGCGGGACGGCGGCGGCGCGGGCGGGTCGCCATCGCGGTTCCGGCCGGCACGTCGCCCCCGCAGGCCGGTTGTACCGCACGCCTACCCTTCGGGCGAGCGGGCCTTTCTCCGGGTGCCGACCAGCCGCTGCAGGCCGATGAACGCGAACAGCAGGACGCTGATGGCGATGCGGGTCCACCAGGAACTGAGCGTGCCCTCGAAGGTGAGCATGGTCTTGATGACGGCCAGGACCAGGACGCCGAGAAGGGTGCCGAACACGTATCCGGAGCCGCCGGTCAGGACGGCGCCGCCGATGACGACGGCGGCGATGGCGTCCAGTTCCATGCCGACGGCGTGCAGGCCGTCCCCGGACAGGGTGTAGAAGGCGAACAGGACGCCGCCGAGGGCGGAGCAGAACCCGCTGACGGCGTACACTTGGATCTTCGTTCGGGCGACGGGCAGGCCCATGAGCAGCGCGGACTGCTCGCCGCCGCCGACGGCGTAGACGTTGCGCCCGGTCCGCGTCCAGTGCAGGACGTACACGGCCACGGAGAAGACGACGAGGGCGATGATCGCTCCCGCGGAGACACGGACGCCGCCCGGCAGGGGCAGCCGGTTCAGCGCGACGGCGTCGAAGAAGCCGTTCTCGATGGAGATCTGTTTCTCGCTGATGGTGAAGCACAGGCCGCGGGCGAGGAACATCCCGGCGAGCGTGGCGATGAACGGCTGGATCTCGAAGACGTGGATCACGTAGCCCATCGCGGCGCCGAACACCGTCCCGACGAGCAGGACGAAAAGGATCACCAGCGGGCCGGGCAGGCCGAGCTCTGACGTGCCGACGGCGCACAGCATCCCCGACAGGGCGACGACCGACCCGACCGACAGGTCGATGCCCCCGCTCAGGATGACGAAGGTCATGCCGATGGCGACGACGAGGAGGAAGGCGTTGTCGATGAACAGGTCGGCGAAGACCTGCGCGGTCCCGAAGTTCTCGTATCGCAGCGCCCCGGTGACGAAGGCCAGGACGAACAGGCCGAGCGTCACGAGGACCGGGACGTGCCGGCGGTGCACCGCCGGCAGGGCGAGCGCGGTGGTCATGCGGGCATCTCCACCTTCTTGTCCGCGGAGGGCGGGTCCGTGGGCGGCGAAAGGGGGCCGCCCGGACGGCGGCGGCCGACCTTGGCGCGGAACGCCGGGGACTGGAGCAGGAACACGATGGTGACGACGACGGCCTCGAACACGAGCGTGGTGCGCGGCGGGATCCCGGCGGTGTAGATCGTCGTGGCCAGCGTCTGGATGATGAGCGCGCCGACGACGGTGCCCGCGATGGAGAACCGTCCCCCGGTGAGCGCGGTCCCGCCGAGCACCACCGCGAGGATCGCGTCGAGCTCGATCCACAGCCCGGCGTTGTTGCCGTCGGCCGCGGATACGTCCGAGGAGATCATCCACCCGGCGACCCCCGCGCACATGGCGCAGAACACGTAGCCGAGCATGATCAGCCCAGACGCGCGGATGCCGACGAGCCGGGACGCCTCGGCGTTGCCGCCGACCGACTCCAGCAGCATCCCGAGCGCGGTCCTGCGGACGAGCACGGCCGCCGCCGCCACGGCGGCCAGGACGATGAGGACCGCGACGGGCAGCCCCAGCAGGTGGCCGCCGCCGATCGTCGAATACCCCGAGTCCTGGTCGATCGTGATGATCTGCCCGCCGGTGATCAGCTGGGCGATGCCGCGCCCGCCGACCATGAGGATGAGCGTCGCGATGATCGGCTGGATCTTCAGCCGGGTGACCAGCAGCCCGTTCCAGAGGCCGAGCACCAGGCACAGCGCCAGGCTCACCGCGAGGGCGGTGGCCAGCGCGTGCCCCCCGCTGAGCAGGTAGCAGGCCATCGCACCGCTGATCGCCACCACCGAGCCCACCGAGAGGTCGATGCCCCTGGTGGCGATGACCACGGTCATGCCGAGCGACACCATGATCAGCGGCGCGCCGAACCGCAGGATGTCGATCAGGCTGCCGTACAGGTGCCCCTGCCGGACCTTGATGGCGAGGAAGTCCGGAGTGATCACTGCGTTGACCAGCAGCAGCAGCACGAGCACCGCGACCGGCCAGAACAGCCGGTGCCTCGTCAGATGGGCAAGGTTCGCCCGGTCCATGACGTTCATGACGCTCCGTCCGCGATCGTGGCGAGGAGGCGCTCGGGGGTGAGGGACCCGTCGTTGGCGAGCTCCGCGACGAGCCTCCGGTCGCGCAGCACCTCCACCTTGTGCGAGAGCCGCAGGACCTCTTCCAGCTCCGCGGAGATGAACAGCACGCCCATCCCGTCGCCGGCGAGGGACACGACGAGCCTCTGGATCTCGGTCTTGGCGCCGACGTCGATGCCGCGGGTCGGCTCGTCCAGGATCAGCAGCCGGGGCCGGGTGATGAGCCACCGCGCGAGCAGTACCTTCTGCTGGTTGCCGCCGCTGAGATTGCGGACCGGCGTGCCCGGCGACGGCGGCTGGATCCGCAGCGTCCTGATGTACTCGCCGACCAGTTCGTCGCGGCGGCCGGGCGGCAATGGCCGCATCCACCCGCGGGCCGCCTGGAGGGCGAGGACGATGTTCTCCCCGACGGTCAGGTCCATGATCAGGCCGTCGCCCTTGCGGTCCTCGGGGCAGAACGCGATGCCGTGGGCGATCGCGACGCGCGGCGTCCGCACCGCAACGGTCTCCTCCCCCACCCGGACGTGCCCGGTGTCGGCGGCCTCCGCGCCGAAGGCGAGCCGGGCCAGTTCCGAGCGTCCCGATCCGAGCAGCCCGGCCAGGCCGACGATCTCCCCTTCGTGGATCTCCAGATCGACCGGGGCGATCGCGCCGGTCCGCCCGGCGCGATCCAGGGACATCAGCCGTTTCCCGCGCTCGATGGCGGGCGTGGTCTCTTCCAGTTCTTCCAGGTCGCGCAGTTCTCGGCCGGTCATCCGCGACACCAGGTCGAACCGGCCGAGTTCGCCGATCGGGTACTCCCCGACCAGCCCGCCGTTGCGCAGCACGGTGACCCGGTCGCAGACCTCGTAGATCTGGTCGAGGAAGTGCGAGACGAACAGGATCGCCACGCCGTCCTCGCGCAGCCGCCGCATCACCCCGAACAGCCGTTCCACCTCGCCGCGGTCGAGACTGGACGTCGGCTCGTCCAGGATGAGGACCTTGGCGTCCAGGTCGACGGCCCGCACGATCGCGACGAGCTGCTGGACGGCGAGGGACTGCGCGTCGAGCGGCGCCGCCACATCGACGTCCAGATCGAGCCGGGACAGCAGCTCGGCGGACCTGCGCCTGATCAGCGGCCAGTCGATCCGGCCGAACCTCCGGGGCTCGCGGCCGATGAAGATGTTCTCCGCGACGGACAGATTGGGGCAGAGGTTGACCTCCTGGTAGACGGTGCTGATGCCGAGCCTCTGGGCGTGCGTCGGGTCGTGGATCCGCCGCTCCTCGCCGTCCAGCGTCATCCGGCCCTCGTCGGCCTGGTGGACGCCCGTGAGGACCTTGATCAGCGTGGACTTCCCGGCGCCGTTCTCCCCCATGAGGGCGTGGATCTCTCCCGGGAACAACCGGAAGGTCACGTCGTCGAGCGCGCGGACTCCCGGGAACTGCTTGGAGACGCCGGTGACCTCCAGAACGGGTTCGGTCACAGTGCCCTCCTCACCTTCTGGCCTCGTTCATGGGCCTGTCGTGCCGGCTCCCGCCGGGTCCGCGGCGGCCGCTGCGGACACGGCGGGAGCACGAGGGTCAGTACTTGCGGGTGGGAAGGGCCTTCTTCGCGGCCTCCTGATCGAACACCGTCTCCTCGGTGACGATCCGCCGCTCGACGGGCTCGTCCGCGTGCACCTTCTTGACGATCTCCATCAGCTGTCCGCCCAGAAGCGGGTTGCACTCCACGATGAAGTTGAACTTGCCGTCGACGAGGGCCTGCATCCCGTCCTTGACGGCGTCCACCGTGATGATCTTGATGTCGTCGCCGGGCTTGAGCCCGGCCTCCTCGATCGCCTGCATCGCGCCGAGACCCATGTCGTCGTTGTGCGCGTACAGCACGTCGATGTCCTTGTGCGCCTTCAGCAGGGCCTGCATGACCTCCTTGCCCTTGGCGCGGGTGAACTCACCGGACTGCGAGGCGATCACCTTGAGGTTCGGGTTGGTCTTGATGACCTCCTCGAAGCCCTTCTTGCGGTCGATCGCCGGGGCCGCGCCGACCGTCCCCTCGAGCTGGACGATGTTCACCGGCTCCTTGGTGTCCTTGTTCTCCTCGACCAGCCACCGGCCGGCCTTCCTGCCCTCCTCGACGAAGTCCGAGCCGAGGAACGTCACGTACATCGACGGGTCGGAGTCCACCGCGCGGTCGGTGAGCACGACCGGGATGCCGGCGGCCTTCGCCTCCTTGAGGACCGCGTCCCAGCCGGTGACGACGACGGGCGAGAAGGCGATGACGTCGACCTTCTGCTTGATGAAGGAGCGGATCGCCGCGATCTGGTTCTCCTGCTTCTGCTGGGCGTCGGCGAACTTGAGGTCGATCCCGGCCGCCTCGGCCTCCTCCTTGATCGACCTGGTGTTCGCCGTCCGCCAGCCGCTCTCGGCTCCGACCTGGGAGAACCCCAGGGTGATCGAGCCGGAGCCGGATCCCGAGCCTGAGTCGCCACAGGCGGTCAGGGCCGTCAGGACGAGCACGGCGCTCGTGACGGCGGCGAGAATTCGTCGCAACATTGGGGGTACTCCTTCGGTGGGCTTGGAAATGCGCGAAAGGCAGCGTGTTAGCGCTAACATTAAGAGTGAGCGGACAGGACTGGGCGGACGACGACGGGGCTCAGCCTCGGAAGGCGGCCGTGCTCTCGCGGACGATGAGTTCGGGGGCGACGATGCGCCGATTGTGGGCGCCGACCGTGCCGGGACGGCCGATGCGGTCCATCAGCAGGGTGAACGCGTGCCGCCCGACCTCACCGAAGTTCTGCCGGACGGTGGTCAATGGCGGAGCGAAGAACGGGGACTCGGGGACGTTGTCGAAGCCGACGACACTGACATCTCGGGGAACCCGGCGGCCCGCCTCGCTCAGTGCGCGCAGCAGACCGAGGGCCATGGCGTCGTTCGCGGCGAACACCGCGGTGACGGACGGATCGCGAGCGATCGTCCTGCCCAGGTCGTACCCGGACTGGGCAGTCCAGTCGCCCACCAGCGGAACGGGTTCCCGGCACCCGCCCGCCGCCAGGGCCGCGCGCCAGCCCGCCACCCGCCCGTCGGCGTCGACCCAGTCGGTCGGGCCGGACAGGTGCCAGACCGTCTCATGGCCCATGTCGAGGAGATGGCGCGTGGCCTGCGCCGCCCCGGCGTGCTGATCGACCGCGGCCAGCGGGAAGGGCAGTTCCTCGGCCGCGCCGACCACCACGATCGGCAGCTCCGCGGGAAGACCGCGCAGCCCCTGGGCCGCCGACACATGGGGCGCCACGATGATGATGCCGTCGACCGCCTGACCGCGCAGCCTTTCGACGGCCTCACCGATCGACCGCCGGTTCAGCGTGTCCAGGCTGACGATGTTGATCAGGTAGTCGTGCTCGCGCGCCGCCCGCTCGATGCCGTACACCGTCGAGGCCGGACCGTAGAGCGTGGTGTCGAAGCTGACCACGCCCAGCACTCCGGACCGTCCGGTCACCAGAACTCGCGCGGCCACGTTCGGCCGGTAGTCCAGCTCGCGAACCGCGGCGAGCACCCGGGCGCGGGTGGAGGCGCGCACCTTCTCGGGCGAGTTGAGGACGCGGGAGACCGTCATGGCAGAGACACCGGCCAGCGCCGCCACGTCCTCCATGAGGACCCGCCGTCCCTCGGCCGGTCCCCTGGCCGTCGACTCGCCCATCGTGCCTCCACGTCCCGAATGCGCTGAGCGAATGTTTGCGCTAACGCGCGGCCGTGTCAATGCCTTCGCATTCCGGACACACAACGGATCACAGGAAGAGCAGGCCCGTTCGGCCCGGCTCTCCAACACGCCCCTCACGGCCCGGTCCACGGCTGAAGGCCCATTCAGATAGCGCTAACAGCCGCCCAGGTGGAGCCGAATACCGTGCGGAGAACCGGACGCGGACCGGATAACGGTCCCGGTCGGGCATGACCGGCGGCGCGATCGGAAACCCGGTCTCGAACTCGACCGGCCCCGGCACGCCCCCCGGCGCCTCCTGCGCTTGCCCTCAGTGGCTCGCCGGCCCGTGCCCGATGGGCGGGTTCAGCAGGTAGCCGGCCGCGATCTGGACGAGCTGCGCGGTGAAGACCTCGTCGGTGGTCGCCGGCGCGGTGAAGCCGGACTCGTAGGCGACGCGGAGTACCAGCGCGGAGAAGAGCATGGTGAAGCACGCGCGGGCCGCGGCGGCCGGGTCCGGGGAGCGATGCGGTCGGCGGCGCGCAGCAGGACGGCGGTGAACTCCTCGCCCAGCCGGCGGGCGTGGACCGAACCGCGCCGCTCGACCTCGGGATGCGCACCGGAGATCAGGACCACGGCCCGCAGGAAGCGCACATGGCGGAAGAACACTCCGGCGAGTTCGGTGACCGCTTCCCTCACCAGGCGCTCGGGGGCGAGGCCGTCCCACCGCCGCTGATCACTGAAAACCTCTTGCGAGGCGCTGACCTGCGCAATTCCGTGCTCGTAGACGGCCAGGAACAGGGCGTCCTTGGTGTCGACACGGGCGTAGACGGTGGGCGGCGCGACATCGGCGCGCCCGCAGACCGCGGCGATGGTGAACGCCTCGTACCCACCTTCCTCGACGACCTGCACGCCGACGTCCGGGATCCGCGCCCACACCTGACGGCTGCGCTCCTGGCGCGGCGGACGGATCCGCAGGCCGGCGGCGCTCGCGGCGTTCTCGGACGTCATGGCGGTCACTGTCGCGCATCGGCGGTCTCCGCCGAACCGACGGGTTGACAGGCATGCGACCCGGGATACATCATCCCCAGAACATTAGTTCTCGGCAGAAAAGAAAGTCGATTAACGTCGGCCTGAGTCGATCGGGGAGCCTCTCACCTGCACAAACGCCCTGCCCACGTCGTTCCAGTCCGGGGCGGGCGAAGTGTGCTGGCTCCCGATTCGGGCTCCCCGAGACGGAGGCACTGCGCTCAAGAAAGTGGGGCGGGCATACCGTGCCCAGTCCCGTCGACCAGGGGAACCGCTCCAAGTTGCTTGTTCTGTCCGACGCGACCGGGCTGCACCTCGTGGTGGGCGTCTCGGCGGGCAACGTCTGCGACGTGCACAGCCTGGCGCCGATGTTGGCCGGATTCCCAACGAGACACGCCCCAAAACGGGCCTGGTTCCGCCAGGCCGACGTTCTGCACGCGGTAAGGCATACGACCGTCCCGGCCTGCGCCGATGGCTCCGCACCGTGGGAACCCTCCCGCGCGTTGCCCGTATCGGTGTCCGGTCCGGCAAACGGCTCGGACGGCATCGGCCGAGTGATCGAGCGCACCATCTCCTGGCTGACCGGCTACCGTCGCCTGCCCCCACGCTACGAACGCTCCCCGCGAATACCTGATCTTTCTCGCTCTCGCCGCCGCCCTCACCTGCTACAACGCCTAATCAAACCCACCAGGTAGGACACGGTCTAGGACGTCGTCTCATTTGGTGAGGTGGCGGTAGCAGATGAGGGTGGCGGCGATGCCGACGAAGGCCAGGAAATGCTCGGCCTTGCGCTCGTAGCGGCGGTGCAGCCGACGGCAGCGATTCATCCACGACACGGTGCGCTCGACGACCCAGCGGTGCCGGCCGAGCCGGTTGGAGGTCTCGATACCGCGGCGGGCGATGCGCGGGAACCGGACGAGCCGCAGTTTGACCAGGAAGTCGTCGATCAGTTCTTGGGCGGCCGTCTCGTCCAGACGGCCCTCGTCGAGGTCGCGTTGCAGGTAGGTATCGCAAAAGGTGGACGCGCGACCGAGCGACATTGCGGCGCCGTTCTGCTCCTTGATGGCGGCCAGGTAGCCGAAGTACAGCCATTGAAGGGCCTCGCGTCCCGGTGCGAGCGGGGCCGGATATGTCGTATCCGTAGGAGGCAGCCATGTGTTTGAGCTCGTGCAGCGCGCGGATCTGCTCGGCGAGTTCCTCGCGGTCGCGGATCACGTCGACGCTGGAGGGCAGGTCGTCCAGCGTGCGCCGGTCGGCGCGCTTGGCCTCGATCAGACGGTCCACGCCGTAGAGCGCGACCTGGCGGTAGTCGCCGATGATGCGCCCCCGGCCGTAGGCGTCCGGCAGGCCGGTGACGATGTGCGAGCGCCGGGCCCGCATGATCTCGGGTGTGTAGGCGTCGAACACGCCGTCGTTGTGGGCCTTGCGGTACGCGGTGAAGATGGTCCGGACGGGCGGGTCCAGGTAGTAGCCGTCGGCCCCCAGGCCCTTCTCCACCATGCGCAGGCCGCCGTCCGGCATGACGGCGCGTCGGTCTGCAGGCCCACGATCAGCTCGCGGTCACGATCGATGTAGCCGGGCGCGTGCGAGGTGATCGAGGACGGTGTCGAGGCGTCCACGTCGAGGATGCCGCGGCGGCGCACCTCGGCGAACATGGCGGCGATCCGTCCCCAGACCTCGCGCGTGCGCTCCGTGGAGCCTTGGAGGAACGAGGCGTCGCCTTCGTAAGGTATGTAGTTCGCTTGGACGAAATCGCGTACGTCGATGTGCTCCCGCCACGTCCTGCCGTGAAACCCGCGCCATGCGGATCGGTCGTGCTGGACGTCGTCTAGCCCGATCGCCGTCATCCCTGCCTCCGATGGTCTCGCTCACTTCGACTATCGCCGGGAGAGGTATAGACAATCCAGGGCGGAGTTCCCTGATCAGGTGACCAACGGCCCTTACGGAGGGGCCGGCGGCCGAAGCCCGGGGAGACCGGCGCCCGGTAAGGCGATCCGGTGTGTGCTCGGTCAGGGGTTGGCGAGCCGTTGACCGGTCAGTTCTGCTTGAGGGGTACCTGCCATGTCAGGGCGGTCCCGCCGCCAGGCCGTGGCTCGGCCGTACTCGTGCCGCCCAAGGTCCTGGCTCGGTCGTCGATGTTGCGGAGTCCGCTGCGGCGGCCGTCCTCGGGTATGCCGACGCCGTCATCCTCGACCCGCACCGTGACATCGTCGCCGACATCGATGTTCACCGCCGTCTCGGTGGCCTGGGCGTGCCGGGCCACGTTGGACAGCGCCTCCTGGACGACGGCCAGCAGATGCTCGCCGGTCTCCTCGTCGACCACCGTGTCCAAGAGCCCGTCCAGCCTCACCGACGGCGCGAACTGCAGCTGCTCTGCGGCCATGTCGACCAGCGCGTGGATCCGGCTGCGCAGCGACTCCTCCTCGTCGGCGACCTGCAAGGCGAAGATGGACGAGCGGATCTGGCGGATGGTGTCGTCCAGGTCGTCCACCGCGCGCTGCACCCGCACCGCCACCTCCTTCCGCTGCACCAGCTTCAGCGTCGCCATCAACGCCATCGCGGTGGCGAACAGCCGCTGGATCACCGTGTCGTGCAGGTCCCGGGCGATGCGGTCGCGGTCCTCCAGCAGTGTCAGCCGCTCGGCGTCGCGGCGCCGCTCGGCCAGCTCCAGCGCCACGGCCGCCTGCCCGGCGAACGCCTCCAGCAGCCGCTGCGTCCCCTCGGAGAACACCGGGCCGCCCGGCGGGTTGATCACCGAGATCACCCCGCGTGCCGAGGCGCCCACGCCGAGCGGCACCACGATCAGCGGTCCGATGGGCACCCGCTCTGGGACGTTCGCCTCATGTGCCGCCGCGTTCCCGTCGGCCAGCCGCAACGCCACACCTTCGGCGAACACCGGACCGGCCACCGAATGGTCCAGGGGCACCCGCAGTCCTACGAGATCGTCGGCGCCCTCGCCGTGCGCGCACTCTACGACGAAATCGGTGTCTCCTTCTTCGACCAGTGCCACCGTCGCCAAATGGGCGTCGGCGATCTCCCTGGCGCGCTGGGCCACCAGCGTGGTCACCTCGTGCGGGTCTGTGCCCGACAGCAACGCCGTGGAAATTTCCTGTGAAGCCTCCAGCCAGCGCTCTCGCCGCCGCGCCTCCTGGTACAGCCGGGCGTTCTCGATCGCGACGCCGGCGGCGGTGGCCAGCGCGGTCACCACGACCTCGTCCTCTTGATCGAACTCCTCGCCGCCCGCCTTCTCGGTCAGGTACAGGTTGCCGAACACCTCATCCCGCACCCGGATCGGTACGCCCAGGAACGTCCGCATCGGCGGATGGTTCGCCGGGAAGCCGTAGGAATCGCGATGCTCGCCGAGATCGGGCAGGCGAATCGAATGCGGCTCGCGGATCAGCAGCCCCAGGATCCCGTGACCGTGCGGCCAGTGCCCGATCGCCTCGATCTCCTTGTCACCGACACCGACCGTAACGAACTGGACCAGCCGCTCGCCTCCCTCATCGATCACCCCCAGCGCGCCGTAGCGGGCATCGACCAGCGTGGTCGCGGCCTCGGTGATCCGCCGCAGCACCGACTCCAAGTCCAGCTCGCTGCCGACGGACACCACGGCCTCCAGCAGCGCGTGCACGCGGTCCCGCGTCGACCGCGCCGCCTCCAGCCGCGCCTGGAGCTCGGTCAGTAGATCGTCCAGCTGCAACTGCGGCAGGATCAGCCGCGCCCGGTCCCGGCCGGCGTCAGAGTCCTCAGGCACATAGCCAGTATTCCCCACATAAGCCACTGAATCGGTGCCGAGGGGTGAGTGATCACCCGATCGAGGGATCGAACCTGTACCCCGTCTTCCCAGCCCGAACGGGTTGTGGCCAGGCGATGGCGACGGTGTCGTCGAGGTAGACGTCCTGGACGGCCTGCAGGAGCGCGACGCCCTCGTCCCGGGGGCGCTGGAACGACTTGCGTCCGACGATCAGGCCCATGCCGCCCGCGCGCTTGTCGATGACGGCGGCGCGGACGACCTTGGCCAGGTCGCCGCCTCCGGCCGAGGCACCTCCGGAGTTGATCAGCCCGACCCGTCCCATGTAGCAGTTGGCGACCTGCCAGCGCATGAGATCGACCGGGTGCCCGGTGGTCGGCTCGCCGTACACCCGCTCATCCGTCTTGCCGAAGTCGAGCGCACGGAACCCGCCGTTGTTCTGCGGCTGCTTCTGCTTGACGATGTCGGCCTCGACGGTGGCAGCCAGGTGGTCGGCCTGCCCGGTCAGGTCGGCGCTGACGTGGTAGCCGACACCGTCCTTGGTGAAGGCGCTGTTGCGCAGGTAGGCCCACAGGACGGTGAACGTCCCCAGCTCGTGCACGTGGTGAACGCCTCCCGCACCTCCTGCACCTGCCGCATGCTCTCGGGGGCGCCGAAGTAGACCGTGGCCCCGACGGCGACGGCGCCTAGGTCGAACGCCTGCCGGACGGAGGCGAACATCACCTGGTCGTAGGTGTTGGGATAGCTGAGCAGCTGGTTGTGGTTGGTCTTGGTGATGAACGGGATCCGGTGCGCGTACCGCCGGGAGGTCATGGCCCGGGACGCCGACGGTGCTGGCGATGGCGTTGCATTCCGCCTCGACGGCCAGCTCGCACAGCGCGGCCGGGTCGAAGTAGGCGGGGTTCGGGGCGAACGAGGCGGCCGCGGCATGCTCCTCCGTTGGTCGACCGGAAAGGTCGACAGGCATCCGGTGCCGGCCAGCCGGCCGGTGTCGAAAACGTGCTGCAGGTCGCGATGGCCGTCAGGCCGTGTACTCGGCCGCGCGTACGATCAGTCGGGTGAGGTCGGCCTCGGCGACCGGCCTGAAGTCCAGGTAGAAGTCGCTCGCCGTGGTAAAGAAGGCAGGGGAAAGAAGGCACACCACCTCATCGGCGACCGTCCGCAGATTGTCGACGTCGGCCGGTGACGCGGCGGGCACGGCGACGACGACCCGTGCCGCGCCTTCCGCCCGGGCGTCGCGGCACGCCACATCCAGAACGGGCCGGGACGCCGCGCCGTCGTCGACGACGATGGCGGCGCGACCGGTCAGTGGACGGCGCGGGCGGCCCGAGCGGAGCCGGAGGCCGAGCGTTCGCGCGTCGGCGCGCGCACGCCGCTCAAGCCCTCGGATCTCCTCGTCACCGGCCTTCGCCTGCCGGACGGCGGCCTCGTCCAGAACGCGTACCCGGCCCTCCGAGATCGCGCCCACAGGCGCACCGTCCGAGAGGGTGAGCTCGCGCACGACGAGCGCGTCCAGCGGCGCGCCGAGCGACGCGGCCGTCTCGGCCGCCACGCCGAGCCCGCCCCCGGCGAGCCCGAGTACCAGCACGTTCGTGCCGCTGTATCGGTGCAGCCTGGCGGCCAGCTGCCTTCCCGCGTCCCGCCGATCGGAGAACATCGTCCCTCCCCGCTCATGGCCGTCTCCGGAATGGCGCGCATCCCTCAGCTCGGCCGACCGGTCGCCGCGTGCGCCTCGACGACGGCGTCCGCGGCCGGGAAGTAGGTGCTGACGTGCCCGTCGTCCCATTCCACGACGTAAGGAGGGGTGCCGTCGGTCCCGTGAATGTCGAGGACCAGCGCCTTGCGGGCCGGCTCTCCCACCTGGTGGCCGCGCACGATTATCCAATCGCCGACGTTGGCCTTCGTCGAATTTCTCCTGCCATTTCGCCGTTTACCGCACGCTCGTGCGGCACTTCTCAAACGCTGACCCGAAGGCCCGCGCCCGCCTCCGTCTCCGCTGACACGACGGCGAAGGTTGCGGAATTGCCGGTGCTGCATGATGAAATGCGCGGGCTCGCCGAACAGCCAGGCGACGAGGCGGTCTGCCATGGCGGGGCTCCCCCGCCCGCGCGTGCGGACGACCAGCCGTGTCCCGCCGTCGGGCAGCGACCGCAGGTGGAACGCCCAGATCCCGTCGGTGTAGGCCTTGGGCCTGGGGCCGCGCGGGTCGAACGGCCTACCGGACGGCAATTCCAGGTCGGCCCGCAGTATCAGGGTCCGAGGCTTATCGAGCATCTCGACCAGGAAGCAGGATCCGCCGCCGGGCACCGTGGGCAGATGGTCACCGAGCGCCGTTTCCTGCCATTCGAGGTGAATGCGGTCGGCGCTCGGCCGCCCGCCGTGGTCGAGCAGGTCCCAGCTGTACCATCCGCCTCGCCCGCAGCCCATCTGGACCAGCCACGGCCAGACCTCCTCCGGCGGCGCGGGCAACGAGACGGCCATGGTCGACTGTGCCGTCGCGTCCTGAACGAGGTCGTCGCCTGGATACACGGCCGCCGACTCTTCGGCGGTCGCGCCCCAACGCAGCAGGCGAGGACGGACCAGAGCGGCGTAGGCACCGGCGGCGAGGGCGGGTAGCGCGGCTCTGCGGATGACGGTGCTCATCATCTTCTCCTTGCAGACTCGGTGTCCGCTTCTACGGTTTCTCCGGCTCCTGCCTCCGCACAGGGGCTTTCGCACGTGGCGGTGAGGGACGTTCGTCCCCACTGGCACGGAGCGAGAGGCACCGAGAGCTCGGCAAGAGGAGCCGGAGAACCGGTGACCAAGGCGGTCGCCGTCAGCAGGTCCGGCCGGCGCTTCTGGACGCGGTCCCGGGCGGCGGCCAGGATGCTGTCGCCGGCACGGTTCAGGTCCTCCGCGTCTCGGGCGGTGCGAACACGGGCGCCCTGTAGTGCCGGATCTCCACGGCATGCACGATGTGCAGCGGGCGGTCGCGCAGGACGGCTTCGTCGGCGGACCAGTCAAGGGCGCGACCGGCGTCGTCGGATCCGTCGGCGCCGACGACGATCGGCTCGGTCATCGGGTCCTCCTCTTCACGGCGGTGGCTGGTTCCGTACGGCCCAGCAGGTCGGGTGTCGGGGCTGGTGAACACGGCCACTGGGTTCCCCGCTTCATCGCGGGGGCGCCGCCTTCGTAGGGCCGGAAGTCCCCCCGGCGGGTGGCCACCCGCCCTCGAAAGACGGGCCGATCGGCGCGCCCGCGGCCGCCCGTCCGCCCCTGGGCGACCCCGGTCATCACCGGCGAGCGTGGGAGGCGAGACTCGAAGGGCGGCGCTATGGACGCACGAAGTACGCTCATGCGGCACGGCCATGACGTGCTCTTCACCGTGACCGGCGGAGGTCTGGCGGCAGGTGCCACGGTGCGCTGGACGGCCGGCACGGACGCCGGTGACGTCGTCTGGCTGCTGGTGACGGTGCTCGCGCTCGGCCCGGCGGTGTGGTGGGTCGTGGACGGCCTGCTGCACCGCAGGTTCGGCAGCGACGTGATCGCGGTGCTGGCGCTGGCCGGGTCCCTGGCCGTCGGCGAGGCATTCGCGGGCGCCGTGATCGCCGTGATGCTCACCGGCGGCCGGCTGCTGGAGGAACGTGCGGGGCGCCGCGCCCGCCGCGACCTCGGCGCCCTGCTGTCGCTCGCGCCCCGCGTCGCGCATCGCCGGACCGCCACCGGTCTGGACACGGTCGGCGTCGGCGAGGTCCGGCCCGGCGACCGGCTACTGGTCCGGGCCGGTGAGACCGTCCCGGTGGACGGGCAGGTGGAGTCCGGGACCGCCGTCCTGGACGAATCCACGCTGACCGGGGAGCCGCTGCCGGTGGAGCGTCCCGCCGGGGACGCGGTACGCGCCGGGACGGTCAACGCCGGCCGGCCGTTCGCGCTGCGCGCCACCAGCGACGCCCGCTCCAGCACCTACGCGGGGATCGTCCGGCTGGCGGAAGAGGCCGCCGCCGAGAACGCGCCGTTCGTGCGGCTTGCCGACCGGTACTCGGCGGTCTTCCTGCCGCTCACGCTGCTGCTGGCCGGGGCCGCATGGCTCGCCTCCGGGGATCCGGTGCGGGCCGTCGCGGTGCTGGTGGTCGCCACCCCCTGCCCGCTGATCATCGCGGCACCCATCGCCTTCGTCTCCGGCCTGTCGCGCTGCGCACGCCGCGGTGTCGTGGTGAAGGGCGGCGGCACGCTGGAGCGCCTCGCCCGTGTCCGGGTGCTGCTGTTCGACAAGACCGGCACCGTCACCACCGGACGTCCCGCACTCACCGAGATCGTCCCCACCCGCCGCGTGACCGCCGCGGCCCCGCTGCTGCTCGCCGCCTCCCTCGACCAGGTCTCCCCGCACGTGCTGGCCTCGGCGATCGTGCGCGCCGCCACCGAACGCGGGCTGCGGCTCACCGAGCCGTCCGACGTCACCGAGACCCCGGGGCAGGGCGTGCGGGGCACGGTGAACGGTCACCGGGTCAGCGTCGGGAAGGCGACCTGGGCCGGGGAAGGCGACGCCGCCTGGCTGGACCGGGTGCGGAGCCGCGCTGCCGCACGTGGCGCGAGCACCGTGTTCGTCGGCGTTGACGGGCGGATCGCGGCCGCGCTGCTTCTGCGCGACCGCCTCCGCCCCGACGCGCCCCGCACCTTCCGGCTGCTCCGCCACGCCGGGATCGCCCGGACGGTCATGGTGACCGGCGACCGCGCGGACGTCGCCGGGCCGATCGCCGAGCTGGTCGGCGCCGACGCCGTCCACCCCGGGCTGACACCCGCCGGGAAGGTCGGCGTCACCCGCGCCGAGAGCACCCGCGCGGCGACCGTGATGGTCGGCGACGGGGTCAACGACGCGCCCGCGCTGGCCGCCGCCGGAGTCGGCGTCGCGCTCGGTGCCCGCGGCGCCACGGCCTCGTCCGAGGCGGCCGACGTGGTGATCACCGTGGACCGGCTGGAGCGGCTGGCCGAGACCCTGGCCATCGCGCGACGCACCCGGACGGTGGCGCGGCAGAGCGTCCTGGCGGGCATGGGCCTGTCCCTGGCCGCGATGGTCGCGGCGGCGTTCGGGCTGCTGGCCCCGGCGGCGGGCGCGCTGCTCCAGGAGGGCATCGACGTCGCCGCGATCCTGTCCGCGCTGCGCGTCCTCGGCCCGGGCCGCGACCGCGCCCCGCGCCTGCGCGGCGACGAGGCCGAACTCGTCCGCCAGCTGGACGAGGAGCACCGGGCCCTGTGGCCTCGGATCGAACGGCTGCCCGCCCTGGCGGACGCGATCACCGCCTCCGCCGGCCGGGAACGCGACGCGGCGATCGGCACCCTCACCGGGTTCCTGACCGACCTCGCCACCCACGAACGCAAAGACGAACGGCTGCTCTACCCCGCCGTCGCGCGGGCGCTGGGCGGCTGCGACCCGACCGGCCCGATGAGCCGCGGGCACACCGAGATCGCCGAGCTGGCCCGGCGCATCGGCGCGCTCACGGCCGAGCTTCGAGCAAGCCCCGCATCAGCGGATACCACCGATGACCTGCGGCGGAGCATCCAGGAGATGTACGCCGTCCTCCGGCTGCACTTCGCCCAGGAGGAAGAGAACTACTTCGTTCTGGCCGATGTCCACGCCCCGGCCACGCACTGACAGCCCGGAAGGAGACGCCGGTGACGCGGATCGTCGAGCCGGACCACGCCGGCTCATCTGCCTACGAGGGTCGCGACACGGCCCGGGGACGTGCCCGGACGTGGTTCGGGCGTGCCGTCGCGCTCCTGGTCGTCGCCGCGATCTTCGGCAAGGTGCTGCCCGGCCTGGTGGACCTGGAGAGGGTCACCGAGATCCTGCGGACGCGGGTGAGCGCCCTCGAGCTCGTCCTGCTGGCAGGGCTCACGGCCCTGTCGGTGCTGCTGTCGGCCGTTGGCCTCAGCGCGGCGCTCCCGGGCCTGAAGATCGTTCCCGCATCGGTCATGAACGTGGTGACCACCGCGCTGTCCTACGCCCTGCCGGGCGGTGGGGCCGCCGGGGCGGCGTTGAACGTCACGATGTGCCGCGAGCTCGGTTTCCGGGCGGGGCCGATCGCGCTGCAGGTGCTGGTGACCGGCCTGTGGAACGTCCTCACCCGGCTGACCCTGCCGCTGCTCGCGCTGGGTCTGCTCGCGCTGGCGTCGGACGTGCCGCCGCAGGTGCGCGGCGCGGGGGTGCTGGGGCTGGGCTTGGCCGCCGTGATGGTGGCGCTTGCGGGCGTCATGCTCTGGAACGATCGCGCGGCGTCGGCCATCGTGGCCGCCGGTGCCCGCGCGGCGCGTCCGGTCGCGCGGCTGCTGCACCGCGGGGTGGACGGCCACACCGGTGATGTGGCGAGGTTCCAGGCCGGGGCGCGTGAGCTGATCCGCGCCCGGTGGCCGGCGCTGACGCTGTCGTCCGTGGGCTACCACGTGTGCGTCTTCGCGGTGCTGTACGCCTCGCTGCAGGCGGCGGGCGTGACCCGGGTCGGGGTCCTGGAGGCGTTCGCCGTCTATACGGTCGCGCGGCAGGTGACCGTCATCCCGCTCACGCCCGGTAGCGCGGGCGTGCTGGACCTGGCGCTGATCGGCGGGCTGGATCTCACCGGGGCCGACCTGCCGGCGGTGACGGCGGGCGTGCTGCTGTTCCGGTTCTTCACCTACCTGCTCTACCTGCCGGTGGGCGGGCTGTTGTGGCCGTGGTGGCGGTGGGTCCGCCCGGCGGTCGCCGCGCGGTCGCACGAAGAGGTGTTCCGGCACCCGATGGACGCCGTCCGGCTGGTGCTCGCCCTGGCCTCGCTGGCGGCGCTGGTCGCGGCGAGCCGGGGCGTGCCCGGCTGGGACGCCGACCTGTTCCGGCTGGTGAACGACCTTCCCGACGCGGTCGAGCCGCCCGTGTGGCTGCTGATGCAGGCCGGCTGGCTCGGTGCCGTCGCGCTCGCCGCGCTGGGCGCCGTCCTCCTGCGCAGGTTCCGCCTGGCCGTCACGCTGTGCGGGGGCGGGACGCTCGCGTGGATCGCGGCCAAGGTCGTCAAGGACGTGTCCGGACGGCCGCGCCCCGCGGCGTTGCTGGACGGTGTGGCACTCCGGGCGGACGCGAGCCCCTGGGGCACCGGCTTCGTCGCCGGGCACACCGCGGTGGCCGCGGCCCTGGTCACGATCGCGGGCGCCTACCTGCCCCGCCCGTACCGGCGCGTCCTGTGGCTGGTGGTCGCCGCCGTCGGCACGGCACGGGTCTACGTGGGCGCGCACTTCCCGCTGGACGCGCTCGGCGGTGCGGCGGTGGGCTGGGCGGCGGGCGCGGCGGCTCTGCTCGTCGTCGGGACGCCGGGGCACCGGCCCCGGCTCGCGGCGGTCCGGGAGACGCTCACCAGGCACGGGCTGACCGTGACGGACGCGCACCGCGTGCTGGGCGATCTGCGGCACGCGGTCCCGTTCGCCGCGGACACCTCGGCCGGACGGCTCTTCGTCAAGGTGATCGGACGCGACCAGCGCGACGCCGACACCCTGCACCGGCTCGGCCGGCTGTGGCGGCGCAGGCCGGGCGAGCCGCCGTTCGCCACCGCCAAGCACCTGGCCGAGCACGAGGGCTATCTGCTCATGCGCGCTCGGCGGGCCGGTGCGCGGGTGCCGGCCGTCAGGTTCGTGACCGAGGTCGGCCCTGGCACCTGGGCCCTGGTCATGGAGCACGTGGACGGGCGGCCGCTGGACGGGCCCGGCGAGTCGGCGCGGGACACGCTGGACGACCTGTGGCGGCAAGGTGCGGCACTGCGCCGCGACCGGATCGCCCACCGCGATCTCACGCCGGAGAACGTCCTGGTCGACGGGCAGGGGCGGCCGTGGATCGTCGGCTGGGGGCGGGCGGAGACCGATACGACACCGGCACTGCTCGACGAGGACGCGGCCCGGCTCCTCACTATGACGGCCTCAGCCACGCCGCACGCGCCTGCGGCGGCGCGTCGCATCATCAGCCCAGAGCATGTGCCTTCTGGGCCCCTTCGCAAGCGACGGCTCCGCCCGCGCCACCTCACGGTACCCCGCCTCGGCCTGTTCCCGGTGGGGGCGCCCGCCACGGCACGGCATCCGTCCGACGTGATCCGGGTCGCCGCCGGGCTCGCCCTGTGCCTCTCCCTGGCCCTCTTCGCCGCGGACGGATTGCTGCTGGGCCCGGAGGCCGGCGTGTTACGCCTGATCAACGGCTTGCCGGGTTGGCTGTTCCGGCCGGTCCACGTCGTGATGCAGACGGGCGCGCTCGGCGCCGTGGCGGTGACCGCCGCGGCGGCGCTGGCCGTCCGTCGGGTCCGGCTGGCCGCCGACCTGGCTCTGGGCGGTTCCCTCGCCTGGCTGCTGGCCAAGCTGGTCAAGGACCTCGCCGACCGCGGACGGCCCGGTGCGCTGCTGTCGGAGGTCGTCCTGCGCGGCGCGCACGAGGGCGGGCTCGGATTCGTGTCCGGCCACGCCGCCGTGTCCGCCGCGCTGGCCACCGTCGCCTCGGCGCACGTCCGCCGCCCGGTCCGGTGGGTCCTGTGGGCGGTCGCGATCGCCGTGTCGGTGAGCCGCGTCTACGTCGGCGCCCATTTCCCGCTCGACGTCGTCGCCGGGACCGCGCTCGGCTGGGCGGTCGGCGGCGCGGTCCACCTCGTCTGCGGCACGCCGAACCACGTCCCGGCACCCGAACAGGTCGCCGCGGGACTCGCCCGCTGCGGCCTGACCGGCGCAGAGGTCGCTCCGCTCAAGGCCGATGCCCGCGGCTCGGTCCCCTTCACCGCCGTCACCGCCGACGGGCGTGCGGTCTTCGTCAAGGCGCTCGGCCGCGACCAGCGCGACGCCGATCTGCTGTTCAAGGCCGCCCGGTTCCTGCTCTACCGCGAGGTCGAGGACGAGGCACCGATGGCGACCCCCAAGCGGCAGGTGGAGCACGAGGCGTACATGCTCCTGCGCGCGGCCGCCGCCGGCGCCCGCGTCCCCGCCGTCATCGGCGTGGCGCCCGCGGGGCCCGGGACCTGGATCCTCGCCGAGGAGGCGATCGAGACCGGCGGCCGTGCCCTCCCTCCGCTCGATGACGCCTGCCTCCGGCGGCTGTGGTCGGAGGTCGCGAAGCTCCGCGCGGCGCGGATCGCCCATCGCGACCTGCGGCTGGCGAACGTCCTGGTGGACACCGGCGGGCGTCCCGTGCTCGTCGACTTCGGTTTCGCCGAGGACGCCGCCGGCGACGGGCGGCTGGCGCAGGACGTGGCCGAACTCCTCGTCTCCACCGCACTGGTCACCGGCCCGCGGCGGGCCGTCCAGGCCGCGGTCGACGTGCTCGGGCTCCCCGCCGCCGAGGTCGCCGTGCCCTACCTGCAACCGCTCGCCCTCGCGGGGTCCACCCGGACGGCGCTCCGGGACCGCCCCCTCCTCTTGGACGAACTTCGCCGGGAGCTGACCGGTGCGGGCGCCACCGGCATCGCGCCCCGGCCGCTGTCACGGATCCCGTCCCGGCCGTGGTCCCTGCTGCTTCTCGTCGCCGCCGGATACGCCACTTACCACGCGCTCATCGGCGTCACGGGCCTGCGCTCCCCCGTGCCGGTGCTCGCGGACGTCCACCTCCGATGGCTCCTGCTGGCCGCGCTGCTGGTCGCGGCCTCCTACGCCGCCGCCGCGCTCGCCTTTATGGGCGCCTCCCTCCGAGACCTGGCATTCGGACGAACCTGCCTGCATCAGGCCGCCGCGTCCTATCTCTCCCGCCAGCATCCGACCGGCCGGGGCGGCGGCGCCGTCCTCGGCGCCTATCTCGGCGACCACGGGGCCGGACCGCACGAGGCCGCCACGACCATCGCGCTCACCCGGCTGACCGGCGCGCTGGTCCACCTCACCGCCCTGTCTCTCGCGCTGGCCTCCGCCACTGCGCAAGGTTGGGGATCACCGCAGTCGCCGGACTGGTCGCAGCCCATGATCCTGGCCGTCACGGCGGTCACGTCGCTCGGCACGGTCCTGCTGTGGCGCCGCCGGGCCGAGCTCCTCCCACCCCTGCGGGCCGCCGCGGCCGGTCTGCCCCAACGGCTGGACCGTCCCAGGCGCCTCATCGCGCTGCTCGCGGGCAGCTCTGCGGTCACCACCTGCTCGGTGCTCGCCTTCCTGGCCGTCTGTCATGCCATGAACGCGCCGATCTCCCCCGCCGTCCTGGCGGCCGTCTACCTGCTGCTGATCCCGTTGAGGTTGCTCGGCCCCCTTCCGGGTGGCGTGGGGATCGTCGAACCCGTCCTCGTGCTGGCGCTGGTGGCCTTCGGGACCGGGCCGACCGAGGCCGTCGTGACCGTCCTCGTCTACAGGGTGCTCAGCTTCTGGCTGCCGATCCTTCCCGGCGCCCTCGCCCTGCACTTCCCGGCCGGGACCGGGCGGCGGTTCAGTCGCCGGTGAGGTCGCGGCGCTCGAAGAGCAAGCAGCCGGCGGCCGGCACCGCCGAGAACGACACCAGGCCGCTCCAGATCGGGATCGGGACCGTGGTCGAGGGCCCGGCGCCCGAGTTCCCGGATCTGGTGCGGGAGATCTTCGCCCGGCTCCGGCTCGCGCCGCGCTGCCGGCAGCGCGTCCGGACCATTCCACTCCACCTCGCCCACCCCGTCTGGGTGGACGATCAGCGCTTCACGTTCAGCGACCACGTCCTCCATGCGACCGCTCCAACCCCCGGCGGGCCTGCTGAGCTGCACGAACTGGCGGGATGCATCCTCGGCCGGCGGCTGGAGCTGTCCCGGTCCCCGTGGGAGGTGTGGCCGGTCGACGGCCTGGAGGACGGCCGCTGGGCATTGATCTTCAGTGCACCACTGCATGGTCGACGGGCTGGCGGGCATCGACCTGCTCGCCGTGCTGCTGGACCTCGAGCCCGGCTGGTCCCCGGCCGATCCGCACACATGGACGCCCGAGCCCGAACCGCCCGCGTGGGCCCTCATACGCGATGGGGTCGCGGATGGGCTGAAGGGATTCGGGCGGCAGGCGTCCCGGCTGTTCCTGCCCGCGCTGCGGGATTCGGCCGCCGTCACGGGCGCACTGCCCGGTACGCGGCGCGGCTCTGGGGATCAGGTGCGTCGAGACTCAACGGCCCGACCGGTCCGGCTCGCCGATGGTCGCGGGTCGGCGTCGGGATGGACGAGGTGGACCAGATCCGGGGCGTGTTCGGCGGGTCGGTCAACGACGTCGCGCCGGCCGCGGCGGCGTCCGGGGTCCGGGGTCTGCTGGCCGCGCGCCGCATGCTCACGGATGATTCGGTCGTGTGTGCCGTGGTCCCGGTGTCCGTGCGGCCGGACGGCGAGCGCGGCGTGCTGTCGAACCGCGTGTCGGCGGTCCTGGTCGACCTGCCGTGCGGCAAGGCCGATCCCCTGCGCCGGTTCCGGCTGGTCCGAGAGCAGATGGACGCCTGGAAGACCGGCGGGCGGGCCGCCGGTCCCGACGCCTTCGTCAACCTCCTCGGCGGCGTCCCCGGTGTCCTCGCCGTGGCCGCTCACACGGCCTTGCGGTTGCGACAGCCGCTGGTCCACACGATCGTCACCAACGTCCCCGGGCCGTCGCTCCCGCTGTACATGATGGGTCGCAGGATGCTGGAGCTGGCCCCCTATATCCCGATCGTCGTCGGCCTGCGGATCTCGATCGGCGTGGTCTCCTACGACGGCGGCCTGTCGTTCGGGGTCACCGCCGACCATGACACCGTCCCCGACCTCGGGACGTTGTGCGCGGGCCTCCGCGACGGCATCGGCGAACTCCTCGAGGAGAGGGCGCGGGTCCCGGCCTGAGCCGGGCCACCGACCTTGTCCTGCTGGAAGGACCGAACGTCCTTGCCCGGGGGACGTTCGCGCGTACCGGAACGGCCGCCCCGGCGCGGGCCTGGAGGTGGAGGCCCCTGGCGGGGAAGGTGAGCGTGATGCGCAAGAAGGTCCTGGTCCTCGGCGGGAACTTCGGCGGGCTGACCGCGGCGATCAGCGTCAATCGCGCCCTGGAACGGGGACGTGGACGTCACCGTGGTGTCGGCGTCCGACCGGTTCCTGTTCAACCCGTCGCTCATCTGGGTTCCGTTCGGCAAGCGCACCGGAGCCGACATCGCCTTCCCGCTCGCGCCGACCTTCGAGACGCACGGCGTCGAGTTCGTCCACGCCGAGGCCAAGGCGACCGCGCCCCTCGCCAAGCGGGTCAAGACGACCGCGGGGACCTACGCCTACGACTGCCTGGTCATCGCCACCGGCCACCGCAACGACATGGCCGCGTGCCGGTCTGAAACCGGCCAACGGCGTCCATACCATCACCACGCTGCCCGATGCCGAGGAGGCGGGCGAGGGCTGGCGGCGATTCCTGGACGACCCCGGCCCGATGGTGATCGGCGCCGTCCAGGGCACCGACTGCTTCGGCGCGGCGTACGAGTTCCGGTTCAACACCGCCTACCAGCTCAGGAAGGCCGGGCTGAACAAGCGGGTGCCGCTGACCTACGTGAGCGCCGAACCGTTCCTCGGCCGGCCGGTCGTCGCCGCCGCGCCCGGGCTCGCGGACGCCAAGGGCTTCGTCCCCGTGCACGACACCTACCAGGCGATCACCTACCCGAACATCCACACCGTCGGCGTCGCCGCCGCCGTGACCGTCCCGTGGACGACGGCCATCCCGGTCGGCGTCTCCAAGACCGGCTTCCCCACCGAGGTCCAGGCGCGCGTGGCGGCCGCCAACGTCGCCGATCGGATCCGCGGCGAGGAGCAGACTCGCCACCAGAGCTTCGGCGACAGCCCCGCCGTGTGCGTCATGGACGCCGGCAGCAACGGCGTGATGATTCTCGCCGACCGCCAGCTGCCGCCGCGCAAGGCGGGCGTGCTGCTCCCCCGCCCTCAGGCGCGCGTGGCCAAGCTCGCCCTCGAGAAGTACTTCCTGTGGAAGGCCCGCAACGGCCACGTCCGCCTCCCCTGACCTTCAACCGACTGATCGGCTCCGAACACGAGGAGGCGAGACTGATGACCACCGGCACCGGCCACACGATCACGGGAAGCGGCCCGCGCAGACGCACCGGCCGGCGCGGATGACCACCCCGATCGGCGTCGGCCGCGAAGCGCACGAAGACCACGAAGACTATGAGGTGACCGCGCCGACCCGGCTGCTGCGCGCCTGGCGGCTACTGTCGGCCATGAACGCGGAACCGCACGCCGACGACGCCGACGAGGCGGGAGCCCACCGGGTTGCCATGATGTTCAACGTCCTGCTGGACGACGTGGCCCGGTCGGTCTCCCCGCCGCTGGCCGTCGAAATGCGCGCGCTGTTCCCGCTGCTCGATGAGCACTGCGGCGCCGGCACCCGCACCGCCTGCGCCGCCGCTCTCGGTTGGCTGGACGGCCACCTGACCTCCATGCTCCCGCGCTTCGTCCAGCAGGGCCAAACGCCCGGCCGAACGGATCCGGCCTGTGCGTTCCCGTTAGCGGAGGCGGCGCAGGTAGGGGTCCCACGTGCTGCGGGGCGCTACACGGACGCGGGCGTCGACGGCCACCACCCCGTCCGGGCGGACGATGGTGGGATTGAGGTCGAGCTCGGCGATCTCGGGATGGTCGGCCACCAGCCTGGACAGGCGCAGCAGCGTGTCGCGCAGCGCCCCGACGTCACCGACCGCGCGGGCGGGATGACCCAGCAGAAGGACGGAAAGGCGGGGCTCACGGATCAGGTCGTCGGCCTCCTGAGCGGTGAGCGGGGCCAGGCGGGCGGCGCGATCGGCCAGCGCGTCGGTGTCGATGCCGCCGGCGCCGAAGACGACCACGGCGCCGAACACCTCTTCCTGGACGGCGCCGCACAGCACCTCGACGCCCTCGTCCGCCATGGCCTGGACGACCACGCCTTCGAGGTCGCCGCCGAACCGATCGGCGAGTCGCCGGAAGGCGCCGCGGACGTCCTTGTCCCCGTGCAGGTCGAGTTGCAGGGCGCCCGCCGCGGTCTTGTGGACGACCCCCGGCACGTGCGCCTTCAACGCGACCGGGCCGCCCAGTTCCCCGGCGGCCGCGGCCGCCTCGTCCTCCGACCGGGCCCAGCGCCAGGGCGCCAGCGGCAACCCGTAGGATTCCAATAGCCGGAAGGTGTCGACGGGCGGTAGCCATCCACCGTCCGGGTAGGCGGCCAGGAACCCGGCGGTGATGCCCACCGCCTCGTCCGGCCGCAGACCGGGCAACGTGGGCGGTGCGCCGGGCGGGGCACCAAGCCGCCGGGCGTGCGACCACGCGTGTGCGAGCGCGCGGACCGCGTTCTCCGGGTAGGCGTAGCAGGGGACGCCGTCATCGGTGATCGCGACGGTCTCCGCCTGGCCCAGCACCACACCCGCCAGCGGCTTGCCGCCGCCGGCGAGCGCCTCTCGCAGGTCGCCTAGCGCCGTCGGCGCCACCAGCGCGAGTACGGCGTCGACCGCTTCATCCTCGGCGACCACATCGAGCGCACGGTGGAACGACTCGACGGACACGGCGGCCGTGGTGTCGACGGGGTTGGCGACCGCCGCGCACACCGGAAGCAGGTCGGCGAGGCGGCGCTGCGTGGCCGGTCCCAGGACGGGGACGGCGAGCCCGGCATCGGCGCAGGCGTCGGCGGCCAGCACCCCGCCGCCGCCCGCGTTGGACACCACCGCCACCCGCGGCCCGTCCGGCGGCGGCTGGGTCGCCAGCAGCGCGGCGGCGTCGACCAGTTCCCCCAGGTCGTCGGTTGCCACGATCCCGGCCTGCGCGAACAGGGCCCGCCGGGTGATCTCCGGGGTCGCGGCTGCCGCGGTGTGCGACGCGGCCGCCCGGGTCCCGGGCAGCGACCGGCCCGCCAGCACGGTCAGCAGCGGCATCCGCACGGCGACCCGGCGGGCCGTCCGCGCGAACTTGCGCGGGTTGCCGAACGACTCCACATGCAGGATGCCCAACCGGGTCGTCTCGTCCGACTCCCACCACATGAGCATGTCGTTGGCGCTAACGTCGTATTTGTCCCCGACGGAGGCGAACGTGGAGACACCGATGCCGAGGCTGGACAGCCGCTCGGTCAAGGCGATCCCGACGCCGCCGGACTGCACCGCCACGCCCGCGGCCCCGGCCAGGGGGCGGTGGGCGCCGAACGTCGCGTCCAGCCCGATCGCGGTGTTGGCGATTCCCAGGCAGTTCGGCCCGACCAGCCGCATGCCGTGCTCGCGGCAGATCGCCAGCAGATCGCGTCCCTGCGCGGCCGACAGCCCGGAGCTGATCACCACGAGGGCGGACGCCCCGGACCGCCCGCACGCGGCGGCCACGCCCGGCACCGCCCCCGCGGGCACGGTGATGACCACAAGGTCGGGCGGCTCGGGAAGATCGGCGAGCGCGTTCACGCACGGCACCCCGTGCAGATCGGCGCCCGCCGAATGCGGGTTGACCGCGTAGACGGTTCCTTTGAACCCGCCGTCGACGATATTGCGCAGGATCTCGGCACCGACCGTCCCCCGTCGGCGGGACGCGCCGACGACCACGACCATCCGGGGCTGTAGAAGCCGCTGCAGGCTGGCCACGTCCGCGCGGCGTTCACGCTCGGCCACCGCGTCGAGGTAGCCCTCGTCGGAGACGAGCGGAAGCGTCAGCTCCACGACGCCCCCCGAGGCCTCGCGGCGGGCCGACATCCCCGCGTCGGCGAAGACGCGCAGCATCGCGGTGTTCTCGGCCAGGGTGTCCGCGCGGAACGCCACCACCCCGTTGGCGCGGGCCAGCGACCCGAGATGCTCCAGGAGCAAGGTCCCGACGCCCCGGTGATGCATCCGGTCGGCCACCGCCATCGCGACGTCGGCCTCCCCGGGCACGCCGGTCGGCTCGTACTCGGCCACGCCGACCAGGTCACCGCCCAGCCAGGCGCCGAGGGCCGCGTGATCGCCGCCGCCGGAGCGGCAGATCCGGTCGGCCACCTGTCCTGCCATCGCCTGATTGAGGCCGAAGAACCGCAGGTACAGGCTTTGCTCGCTCAGGCCGCGGTGCAGCTCGCACACGACGTCCCGATCCGCCGCGTCCAGCCGCCTGATCTCGACCTGCGTTCCATCGGTCAGCAGCGCGAACACCCGCGCGCTCGTGAGGTCCTGTGCCATGCCTCCAGCGTCGGACGGGTCCGGTCCGCGGATCATCGTCCCAAGGTCACCGGCCCGGGGGACCTTCGTCCCTGAGGTCCTCCGCCTCACCGGGGAGCGTGGACGACCGCCACCGGGCATGGCGCGTGGTGGACCTAAGCGTGACTGACCGACCCGAGCGGCAGGCCCTGGAAGCCGCCGAGCCCCGCGAGCCGACGACGAGCAGACACGCCTCACCCGCCGCGTCGAGCAGGACATCCCTCGGAGCTCCGGCCACGACCTCGGCCCGCACGTCCACCCGGGATGGCGCTCGCGCAGCGGAATCACGGCCGCGCGAGAGCGGTCTCGGTCGCCTCGCGCAGGCCCACTTCGTCCACCAGCGGCGGCAGGTCCCTCACGGGCACCGGACCCCAGGCGACCACCACGCTCAACGACAGCCCACGCTCGTCGGCCTCGGCGAAGCTCATCGCCAATGCCACCCGCGAGGCCGCCGAACCGTCCATGCGGCATGCGCGGCCACCGCGCACCCACCGAACCGAGCACCAGCCCGACGAACCCGCCGAGACCGCGGGGGCCGGCACGACCAGATCCGCGCTTTCACCCGCCTCGATCAGGCTGCCGGGCGCCGCCCACCACCGGAGCACCGCCCGCACCTTCAGGTCGGGCGACACCTCCCGGACATGCTCAATGCGTCGTTCAGAGTGTCCTCCGCGATCCTCCTCACATCGAGGACGGGCACGGTGATCGGGCCGCCGTGATAGGCGCCCCAGGCGTGCAGCACGGTCAGCGGCAACCCGCGGGGCCCGGGCCTCCACCTCACAAGACAGAACACCTTAGGCGGCCTGCCACTTCGCCGAGCAGCGCTGCGGCGCCGTCGCGGTCATCGGCTCGCTCACCGACGTCCCCGCGCTCCTGTCCGGCACCGCGGGCACGCGAATCGAGGCCTCCTGACCACCCAACCTGGAAACGCTCGACCGAGTCACCTGCCTGGCGCTGCTCCGCGGCGTCCAGGTCGGCCGCCTCGCCTGGGCCGACGCATCCTTCGTCCGGCTTAGCCCCCGCAGCATCACCGGACGCCGGATCCCCTTGCGCCCTGGCGGCGTCACCACGGAACGCATCGACCCCACGGACGAACTCACCTGACACCCTGACGTCCTGCCGACCAGCAGTCCTCGGACCTACCTCGCCGGGGCATCCGCCGCCGGCCGGCTCCGGGTTGCCTCGAGCCGCTCCACGACCAGCTCGCCGAAGCGGCGCGTCAGCTCGTAACCCAGCGACGGATCGACGGCGCACAGCGTCCGGAGCAGCCGGCCGTCGACCTCGATCGCCCGAACCAGCGTGGCCGCCACGCCCCCGAACCTCCACCGGTGCGGGCGGAACAGCCACGACCAGCCCACCACCGACCCCGGCCCCAACGTCTCGATGACGACCCGCCCGCCGCCGGGCATGTCCAGGTCGACGGCCACCGTCCCCTCCCGGAGCAGCCAGAACCGCTCGGCAGGCGTCCCCTCCTCGAAGAGGCGGCGCCCCGCGGGGACGCTGGTGAACCGTGCCGCCGACGCCAGCCTGCCGAGATCGGCGGTCCTCATGCCGCTCAGAAACGGCTCGTGCGCGAGATCGGCCGCCATCACCATGCTCACTCGACTGCCTCTCCCTCCGACTTCTCAGACAGGGCACCCACCACCGCAAGGGTGGCGTCCTCCGCCGCCGGAGTCAGGCGGCCTGGGCTTCGCTCTCCAGCCGCACGTCGATGCGCGGCGGATCAACGATCGAGTTGTGGACCGTGCAGCCCATGACGGCCGCCAGGAGTCCGCCGGTGTCCGCGTCCGACAACCGGAGAGCAGGACGCACCCGCAGTTCGACCCTGGACACCCGGGCAGGCGCGCCCGCGCTCATGGTGAAGCCCGCGGTGACCTCCAGCCCGTCCGCGGGCAGGTGGCACCGCGCCAGGTACTGCCGTGCGTAATGCGCGGCGCAGGCGGCCAGGGATGCCACGAACAACTCGACAGGTGTCGGACCGGCATCCAGGCCACCTGCCGTGTACGGCTGGTCAACATGGATCACGTGATCCCGGACGAGCGCGGCGAAGCGTGGCCCTCGCTGTGTACGACCCTCATCTCGCTCATCGGTCCACCCCTCTTTCAGGTCGGTTCCTCGCCTACTTTCAGTGTCGATCGCTCCGTTTCCGCAGGTAAGAGCCGAAAGTCCTGGGCACGGAGGAGGGACGTCACCATTCCTAGGGACGCCTACCTGCGTAGGCGTCCCTAGGTGTTCGGGGTCTACTTGAGGATGGGGAGGCGCTGGACGAGGCGTGTGTCGCCCCACCAGCGGCCGAGGCCCAGGGTGTCGCCGGCGTTGACCAGGGCCAGGCCGATGAGCACGATCGCGTAGACCAGGTGGTCGTCCATGAAGGGATTGTTCTCCGGGGGCAGGACGGGCAGCGGCCTGGGTGCGGCGGCTCATACCGAGCTTGGCGAAGATTGGTGACCTCCAAAACCGCTGACCGAGTCGCCCGCCGCGGCCCGTTCGATGAGGACCCTGGCGGGCTGCCCGCCGGCGTGCTCCCCCGTCACCTCGAGGCCGGGGACGCGATCGCGGGCGCGGGCCACGGCGAGGCCGACGACGTCGCGGCCGTGGTCGAGCAGCTGCTGCCGGACCCGGGTCGCTCCCGGGTCTCCCGGGACGTCGACCAACCACGGAGTGACGACATTGACCACGTGCAGTGCCGCCCCGCGCCGGACCGACTCGTCGGCGGCCCAGTCGATGGCGAGCAGGCTCGATTCCGACTCGTCGGCCCCAACGACGATCATGTTCCTGCCTGGCCTGCTCATACCGCGGCTCCTCGCAGTTCCCGAGCGATCCCGGCGGCCCACTCGGTGACCTGGCCGCGGTCACGGAAGTCGCCGCTCGACCGCTTGGCGATCTTGGAGGCCAGGAAGCCCTGGGCGTCCGGAGACAGGCGTCCGCCGAAGGTGGCGTGGCCGCGGGCGTTCAGCCGCCGGGCGACCTTGGCGACGCCGGGTGCGAGCGCGATCTGCTTCTCCTCGGCGGTGTGGTCCAGCGGCCCGCTGCTGAACAGCCACACCGGCCGGTGCGCCAGCGCATCGGCGTGATGGCGGACGAAATGCCGCGCCTCCCGGTGCCAGCGCCCCGCGTACAGGGCGCCACCGAGCACGGCGGCGTCATACCCGCCCAGCCCCGCGATCTCGCCGGCCGGGCGGACGTCGGCGTCCAGCCCCGCCTCGCGCAGCGCGGTGCCGATCCAGTCGGCGATCTCGGCGGTTCCTCCGCGTTCGGAGGCGTAGGCCACCAGCACTCGCATCATGACGACTCCTGCGGTTTCGGGTCGCGTTCATGGACGACCGCGACCGGGCTGGGCATCTCGTGCAGCACGGCCCGGGTGACCGCGCCGAGCAGCGTGGTGGGGGACGATTCGATCCCGTGATCGCCGACCACCAGCAGCATCGCGTCGCGGGCGTTGTCGGCCAGGACGCGTCCGGCGCGCTCTCTCACGAAGCGCTCTTCGACCGCGACGTCGGGATAGTCGACCAGGCACGGCCCCACGGAGCTGGTGAACCGCGCCTTGGCCTGCTCCTTGACGGCCTGCGGGCCGGTGAACGGGAGCCGGTCGGGGCCGGGCAGCGCACCAGGGTCCCACCATGCGCACACCAGCGTCACCACGGCACCGCGCAGGCGAGCTTCGGCGAGCGCGAACCGCAGCGCGGTCTCGCTGGCCGGGGAGCCGTCGATCCCGACGACGATCCGTGTCGCCCGCTCGGGCTCGTCATGGGCGGGCACCACGACCACCGGACGGTCGGCATGCGCCGGGACGTGCACGGCCGCGGACCCGAGCGGAAGCCTGTCGAAGCCGCCCGCCCCCCGGGCGCCGAGCACGATGAGCGCAGCGTCCGCCGACGCGGCCAGCAGCGCTCCCGAGGGCGTGCCCTTCAACAGCACCGGCCGCACGTCCAGGCCGGGGACGGTCTCGCGTGCGAGCCGAAGACCGTCGTCCAACGTCAGCGCACCCATCCTGCGGACGATCTGCATCGCGCCACGGTCTTGCGCATGTTGCGGATACGGCCAGTGCCACGCGTGACAGACCCCCAAGGGCATCCCCCGCAGGGAGGCCTCGACCGCCGCCCAGCGCAGCGCGCGTTCGGCGGCCGGTGAAGCGTCGAAACCGACCAGGACCTCTCGTCCGTCCATCTCATCCCCTCCTGACCTTCGAGCCTGGTCGCCCGCGGACGCGGTGTTCAGAGGCGTGGGTCCACCGATGCCAGGGGCCTTCGGCCCTAGAGCCCCTTACCGGAGGCCCGGGAGCCTGGAAACGTCAGGAGGTGTCACATGAACATCGGATACGCCCTGGCGATCGCCGACCCCGGCGGCGGCCCGGCTGGATGTGGCTATGCCTCGCCGAGCGGTATGCGCGCGGTGAGATCGACACCGAGGAGTACGACGAGCGACTGGCCAAGCTGCGGTGATGACCGCACCAAAAGGCCTGGAAAGGGGAGCCACGGCCACCCCACTGGAGCAACGCACCGTTGCCGAGCTGATGACCCGTGACCTGCTCACCATCGCCGAGGACGAGTCCGTGCTCATGGCCTGGGAGCTGATGTGCAAGGCCGAGGTCCACCACACCTGCCGGTCACCGACGTGGAGGGCGGCTTCCTGGGCGTCGTCGACGCCCAGACGCTGACCTCCGCCTGAAACGCCACCGCCCCGCGCGACGCCCGGCGGCCCGTGACGAACCTCCTGCCCTCCCGGCGCCCGGCGGCGGTGCGTCCGGAATCCACGGTCGCCGCGGCGGCCCGGGGCATGCTGGAGACGGGCCGAGACTATGCGCCGGTGGCTAACGACCATGGCGCCTGGTCGGGCTGATCACCGCTCACGACCTGATCGCAGCGCTGGCCGGCGTCCACCGTGAGACCTCTCCGCGCACGGGAGGCATGCCGTCCCTCTACCGGGTCGAGCCCGTGCTCCCCCAGCCGGCAGCGCACCCGGGCCAGGGCCGTCTGGCCCCTGACTGATGGCCGCAGGCGCGCCCACGCCGGGCCTGCGGCGGCCGCGGCCTGCCGCTCTGGCCGAGCGGTTGGCCGGCGGCACGGACCTTGGTCCCGGACGGGCAGGACCCATGGCCTTGGGAGGACGGCACCGCCCGATAAAGCATGAAGGTGGGCAGCCGCCGATGAGGAGAACGCGACGAAGTCGCTCTCCTGCAGCGGCGTCCGCAGACCCCCAAGCTGAGGAGGCACCATGAGCGGGTTGGAGCGGCGCGAGACACGGGGCATCTTCCCGGACCTGTTCGACTGGATCGAGTCCCCGTTCAGCCTCATCCGGACCGCCGCGGGACAGACCATGCGCGTGGAGAACTACGTCGAGGACGGCGGCATTGTGATCCGCGCCGAGCTGCCCGGTATCGACCCCGACAGGGACGTCGAGATCACCGTCGCCGGCGGCATCCTGCGCATCCACGCCGAACGCCACGAGGAGAAGAAGAACGCGCACCGGTCGGAGTTCCACTACGGCTCCTTCACCCGGTCGTTCACACTCCCGGCCGACACCGACGCCGATGAAATCAAGGCGACCTACGACAAGGGCATCCTCACCGTCCACGTGCCGGTGCCCAAGGCCGCCAAGAGCGAGACCAAGCGGATAACCATCGAGAAGTAGGCCGGAGCAGCCGAAGGGGGCATCGGACCGCGTACCCGGTCCGATGCCCCCGTCTTCCGTGCACACTCGGATCGAGACGAGAACGATGACGCCTTTCCCCAGCACATGCCGGATCGTCGTCGGCGTGGACGTTTCCCGGCCCCGCCGCGTGCCCTGCGCTGGGCCGCCGCCGAGGCCGCGCTGCGGCACGCCGAGCCGGTGGCCGTCCGGGCGCGGCGAGCCAGGCGGGAATGCGTGCCGCCGTACACGGCGGCGGACCACCCGCCGTCCCCGGAGCGGAAGCAGGAGCGGACGCGGCGCGCACTCGCGGCCGACATCCGCGCCGTCCTCGGCCCCGCCCCCGCGGTGCGGGTGCGTCAGGAGTTGGCCTTCGGCGTAGCGGCACCAGCCCCTCCTCGACCATGCCGCGACGGCGGACCTCCTCGTCCTCGGGGCCACCGCCCAGGCTCCGCGTTGTCGGCGGTCGTCGGTCCGGTCCGGACGGCACGCCTGCGGCGCTCGGTGTTCCCCGTCGTGCTCGTCCCACCCGGCGTCGTGCGCGGCGGCGCCCCCGACGGCGGACGCGAACGTCCGGCCGGGGAGGGACGGACGGCATCCGCGCCTGTGACATTGGCCCCTGCCGCCCCCACCGGCGACGACGGACCATGGAGACATGAAGGACGTCAGGGACACGCCACAGAGCCTCACCCGAGGCGAGTGCCTTGGCCTGCTGAGCACGGTGAAGATCGGCAGGGTCATCTTCACTGAGCAGGCACTCCCCGCCGTGATGCCGGTCGGTTTCGTCTTCGATCGCGGTGACGTGGTCATGTGCGTCCCATCCGGCTCGAGCCGTCTGGCCGCCGCGACCCGCGACACGATCGTGGCATTCGAGGCCGACGACCTGGACACCGACGGCCCCACCGGCTGGTCGGTCACCATCGTCGGGCCGGCACGGGTCGTCCAGGATCCGGGAGACCGCGCCCGCGAGGCGCTCCGGCCATGGACGGCCGGTTCCTCCCCGGAGTTCGTCCGGATCTCCTGCCAGCGCATCTCAGGAGTGCGAGTAGGGCCGAACCAGCTGTCAACAGCTACGGAAACGCCGCCTGAACCACCCACCACGACAAAACCCGAAGGCCCGGCAAAGGCCGGGCCTTTCGGTCACCGCTCAAGGCGTGGGCGGCGCGGGCGGTGCGGGCGGTGCGGCGGGCTCGGGGCCGCCCATGTCCAGCCGGAACGGCGGATAGCGGCCGGTCACCAGGAACGCGTAGCCGGCCACTCGCAGCAGCCAGCGGTTCATCCCCATGACGAGGTCGAAGACGCCGCGCAGGTAGCGGGTCGTGAACAGCAGCGCGACGGCGGTGATGAACACCAGCACGGCGACCAGCCCCGGGGGCGTTCCAGATCCCGTGGTAGCCGCCGATGCCGCCGCCCGTGAACGGCGCGATCACCAGGTAGTGCGGGATCAGCAGCAGCCACTTCACCGGCCACAGCCATCGCGACAGCGGCTCGTCCAGCCGGCCGTCCACCCGGACAGGCATCTCGCTCCCGTTCATCGGGCTCTCCTCTCCGGCCGCGCACCCGGCGACCTGCCGTCAACCGGGCGGGCTCTTTGGCCGCCGATGTCAGCTCCCGGCACCGCCACGCAGGGAGCTGGGAATGCCGGGGCCGGGTTCTGCTGATGGGTTCCGTTCGCCGCTGAGGACGTCGGTGACCGGGCGTCGCCGGCTGCGCAGGCGGCGTGCCGGGCGGCCGAGGCGTAGCAGCATCTGGGCGTGTCCGCGCAGGTCACGGTGCATCGCCGCCCGCAGGTAGGGCAGTTCCAGCGGCTGGGTGTAAAAGGCCGCGCTCACTCCGGCGGTCTCGGCGTGCAGGAGCACGTGCTGGAGCGCCTGACCGGCCAGGAGCCAGTCCAGGCGCCGGTCCCCCCGGGTGACCAGCACCGCCACCGTCCCGACGGCGGCCGGGTCGGCCCCTTGAGCGGCATCGGGGTCAGTGCTCTGGCGTCCTTGACGGCTGCGGCCCCATCGCGTCGCGGCGGCGAAGTCGCGGGCGGCGAAAGCCAGGCCGTCAGGCTGGATCGGGTACGAGCCAGGCGACAGGCCATCGCGCCGTTCACCGGTCGGGGAGGCGACCCAGGCGAGCAGCTCACCGGCGATGCGGGGATCACGGCGCTGGGCTGCCTCGGCGACCTCGACGTGCTCGGCCAGCCGCCGCAGCTGCGCGAGGTCGGACACGACGCGCAGGCCCGCGCCCTCGTGCCGCGCGATGCCGGCCAGCACGGTCGTCAGCATCGGCGGAAGCGGGGTCGTCAGGAAGGCGCCGCGGTACGTGTGGCGGCGCGGGATCGTCCGGTACAGCAGGTCCTCGTACGGGCGGGGCGCCGTGCCGCTCCCCCAGCCGATCCGGGCGAGCAGGTCCGGGTACGCCGGATCGGGCACCAGCCGCACCAGCGGGGTGAAGCCGAGGCTCCGAACGGCCAGCCGCGCGTTGAAGAGCGCCGCACCGCAGCTGATCACCATTTCGCGTCCGGCCGGGTCGGCGATCGGCAGGAGCCGGGCCCGGTCGGCCCACAGCTCCAGCCCGCCCGGCCGGTCGACGAACCGCCACGGCTGGGTGTTGTGGACCGACGGCGCCAGGATCGCCGCGCGCACCACGAACCGCGCCGCCAGATCAGGTCCTTCGCGTTCGGGAGGCCTCGCGCGGGCATCTCTGCTCTTCGCCGCGGACCGTGTAGCGCCGATCATGGTGACCTCCAGCCGTGAGTGCCCGGCACCTCCAGGCTGCCGGGCCGCGCGGCGGGCGGTACGGCGCCCAAAGTCCCTCATGCCGGGACCTTCGGCCCGGAGCGGAGGTGACGATGTCCCCTGCCCCGCCGAGCCCTGTACGCCGGCGATGGGCCGGAGTGTTCAGCCGGTCGTTTCCCGGGGGTCGGGGTCCTGCGCGGCTACCGGCGCTCGTGGCTGGCGGGGACGCGGCAGCCGGGATCACGGTCGCCGCGTATCTGGTGCCGCAGGCGGTGGCGTACACGGTGCTGGCCGGGCTGCCGCTGATCGCCGGTCTGTACGCGCACTGGGGTGGGCGGTCGCTGGGTCATGACCGGCACCGAGCTCACCGCCGACGTCTCCGCCGAACGCGTCCGCGACACCACCGTGTTCGCCCGCGTCTCCCCCGAGCAGAAGCTCCGGCTCGTCCAGGCCTCCAGGCCGGCGGGCACGTGATCGCGATGACCGGCGACGGCGTCAACGACGCGCCCGCCCTCAAGCAGGCCGACATCGGCGTCGCGATGGGACGCACCGGCACCGACGCCGCCAAGGAATCGGCCGACATGGTCTTGACCGGCGACGACTTCGCCTCCATCGAGGAGGGCCGCGGCGTCTTCGACGACCTGGTCAGGTTCATCGTGTGGGCGCTGCCGTCCAACGTCGGGCTCGGCCTGGTCCTGATCGCCGCGATCGTCGCGGGCACCGACCTGCCGATCCTGCCGCTGCAGGTGCTGTGGCTGAACATGACCGCCGTCCGGGTCCTCGGCCTGCCGTTCGCGGTCGAGCTTAAGGACGAGCACATCATGACACGCCCGCCGCGCGACCCGTCCATGCCGCTGATCTACCGGGCGCTGACCGTCCGGATCCTGCTGGTCTCGGCGATCCTGCTCGCCGGCGCGTTCGGCCTCCAGCACTGGGAACGCGCCACGACGCCTCCCCCGACGTCGCGCAGACCATCGTCGTCAACGTGTTCGCGCTCACCCTGACGACCTACCTGTTCAACTGCCTCTCCCTCGACCGCCCCTGCTGTGGCGCGGCATCCGCCGCAACCCCTGGACCGCCGCCAGCCCCCTCGGCCTCATCGCCCTCCAACTCCTCTACACCTACACCCCTTCCATGAACGACCTGTTCCACTCCGCACCGCTCGGCGCCGCCGCCTGGGCCCGCATCGCCGTCATCTCCTACACGGCGGTCGAGCTGCTCAAACTCGCCCAGCGGGGCACTGACGCATCGGCGGGCGAGCGCTATGACGGTCCGGGTGTATTTGAGCCCCTGGGCGCGCTTCTTGAGGTAGAAGTCGCGGTTGGGGCTGGGCCCGATGCGTCGCATCTTGTTAGGACACCCCGGTAAAGGTGTGCAGTCCGAATTCCGGGCCCAGTGAGAAGGCACGTAAGAAGAGGCCCGGCACGTGCCGGGCCTCGTTCGTGTGCGGCGGCGTCGATCAGGCGCCGCGGGGATCGGGCACGACCGCGACCGGGCAGTGCGCATGGTGTACGAGCGCGTGCGTCACCGCCCGGCTCCGCGGGACGGTCAGGCCCTCGCGGCCATGCGGACCCGCGATCACCAGGTCGACGTCGCGGGATGCGGCGACCAGCGCGGCGGCGGGGTCGTCGTGGACGATGTCCTCTCACCGCCGCGGCCTTTGAGACCGATCACTATCTCCGCCGGCGCGTCCACCGGGAATGGGTCCGAGCGCGGCACCACCAGCAGCGGGCACGCGCCGCCACGTACAGGCCGGCGGACCCGAACAGCAGACCCTCGAAACCGCCGAGCCCACGCGGCCCCACCGCCACCAGGTCCGCTCGCTCGCTCTCCCCCACCAGCGCATGGCCCGGGCCCTCCGGCACCAGCCGCGTCTCGACCTCCAAGGTCGGATGGACCTTGAGCGCGTACTGCCGGGCCACGGCGAGCAGGTCCTCGCGTTCTGCGACGAGCCGGCGCAGCGCGTCCGGCGGGATCTCCCCGCCGGGCACCAGGGCGCGGGACCCGTGCACGAACAGCAGCATTCGGACGGAGGGTGCGGGCGGCTCAGCGGGTGAGCACGACCTTGAGCGCGCAGGTGTTGGCGGCGTCGGCGAACACGTCGTAGGCCTTCGGGAACTCATCCAGCGTGAAGTGGTGGGTGATGAACCGTGCGGCGTCGAGTTGCCCGCCGGCGACGAGCCGGAGCAGGGTCGGGGTAGAGAAGGTGTCCACCAGGCCGGTGGTGATGGTGATGTCGCGGATCCACTGCTCTTCCAGGTGCAGCGCGGCCGGGGCGCCGTGCACGCCGATGTTGGCGATGTGACCGCCCGGCCGGGCCAGCGCGACCGTCAGCTCGAACGCCTCCGGGACGCCGACGGCCTCGATCGTCACGTCCGCGCCCAGCCCGCCGGTCAGGTCCCGGACGGCGGCGAGCGGGTCCTGCCGGGAGTTGTTGACCGTGACGTCGGCGCCGAACTGCTTGGCCGCATCCAGCCGGCTGTCGGCCAGGTCGACGGCGACGATGGTGCTCGGGCTGAACAGCCGCGCCCCCATGATCGCGGCCAGCCCGATCGGCCCGGCGCCGACGACGGCCACGGTGTCGCCGGGCTGGACGGCGCCGTTGATCACGCCGACCTCGTAGCCGGTCGGGAGGATGTCGGCGAGCATCAGCACCTCCTGCGCGGGCACGCCCGAGGGCACCGGGTAGACGGAGGTGTCCGCGAACGGCACCCGCACGTACTCCGCCTGCGTCCCGTCGATCGTGTGGCCGAGAATCCAGCCCCCGCCGCCCAGGCACTGCCCGTAGCGGCCCTCACGGCAGAACCGGCACGTGCCGCATGCTGTGATGCACGACACGAGCACCTGGTCGCCGGGCTTGACCGTCCGCACACCCGGGCCGACCGCCTCGATGGTGCCGACCGCCTCGTGGCCGAGGATCCGGCCGTCGGTCACGGCCGGGACGTCGCCCTTGAGGATGTGCAGGTCGGTCCCGCAGATCGTCACCGCGTCCACGCGGACGACAGCGTCGCCGTCCTCAATGATCTGCGGCTTGGGAACCTCCTCCCACGCCCGCTTCCCAGGGCCGTGATACACCAGCGCTCGCATGACGTGCCTCCTCCATCGATTCTGCTGCCACTTCCAGCCTCGAATCCGGCGGTATGGCGCCGATAGTGCTCAAGGTCCCGATGGGCGGGCCCAACGTCCCTGCCCGGTCCCCGCGGCCCCCGTCCAGCCGGCCGTCGCCCGGCAAGGACCAAACGTCCGCGGGCCGGTGGATCGTCGGGTAGGGATGGTGTTATGAGCAAGGTCAAGCGGTTGCCCCGAGGGGTGTACGAGCCCGAGTTGGCGCGTCTCCAGGCGGAGCTGGTGAAGCTGCAGGAATGGGTGCGCGACGAAGGCGCCCGCGTCGTCGTGGTGTTCGAGGGGCGGGACGCGGCCGGCAAGGGCAGCGCGATCAAACGGGTTACCGAGTACCTCAATCCCCGCGTCGCCCGGATCGCGGCGCTGCCCGCGCCGAGCGACCGCGAGCGCACGCAGTGGTACTTCCAGCGCTACATCGAGCACCTGCCCGCGGCCGGGGAGATCGTCCTGTTCGACCGGTCCTGGTACAACCGGGCGGGCGTCGAGCGCGTCATGGGGTTCTGCACCAAAGAGGAGTACATGCGCTTTCTCCACCAGTGCCCGATCTTTGAGCGGCTGCTGGTCGAGGACGGCGTCCTGCTGCGCAAGTACTGGTTCTCGGTCAGCGACGCCGAACAGGAACGCCGCTTCCGCAGCCGGCTCGACGACCCGATGCGCCGATGGAAACTGTCAACAATGGACCTGGAGTCCATCACCCGCTGGGAAGACTACTCGCGCGCTAAGGACGAGATGTTCGTCCACACCGACATCCCCGAGGCACCCTGGTACGTCGTGGAGAGCGAGGACAAGCGGCGCGCGCGGATCAATATGATCGCCCACCTGCTGTCGACGATCCCCTACCGCGCCGTGGAGCGCCCGCGGCTGGAGCTGCCCGAGCGGCCTCCTCGGAAGGGCTACGAGCGGTCACCGCGCGACATGCAGACCTACGTCCCCGACCACTCCGCGACCCTGCCCACCTGATACCGGCCCTCGGTCGGTCTGCAAGAGCCCGCAAGTAGCGCCCCTGTCCGCCGACCAGCGCGGCAGCCGACAGTGCGGTGCGGGCAGCAGGACCGAATCGGCGACCGGCCCGCCTCAATCCCTGTTTCAACCAAGATCTTCAGCGCCATCATCGATCTCGGCCTCTCCGGGCGGCGGACCTTCATCGGATCGCCCGCTAAGGACATGACCCGAGATCGGTCCGTTCGTCCCGGGTCAGCCCCTTGGTTGACCGTCGTCTGCAGGGCGGCGCCTGTGCCCGCGGCGATCTCCAGGTCTTCGCGAGTGGTGACCACGACAGCCGCCACCGCCGCGCCCGGCGGGCTGATCACCCGTCGCCGCGGGCGGCGGCGTTGCTTTCCGGGTCGATCCGGGTGCCCGGGTAGACCAGCTCGGTGCCGAGGCGCCGGCGGGTCCGGGGGTCGTGCTCACCGATTCCGCCGGTGAACACAAGCGCGTCCGGGCCGCGCGGCCAGCGCCGAAGCGACCGCCTCGTCCCCAGCGGTGGCACGCGACCGCAGCTCCCGCATGTCACCCGTCCCGGCCAGGGCGCGCAGCCTGGAACGGTGCTCAAGGCCGTCGCGGACCCCGCGGCGGGGACGCCGTGCGCCAGCAGCCACAGCGGGATGCCCGGGTCGATGCCGCCCGCCCGAGTGGCCATCACCAGCCCGTCGGGCGGCGGTAATCCCGTCGTGGTCGACCGAACGGCCGTCGGCGACGGCGCACAGGGACGCACCCGATCCCAGATGGAACACCACCAGGCGCAGGCCGGAGAGGCCGGCGCCCAGCAGTTCCGCCGCGCGGCGTGCCGCGTAGGCGTGGGACAGCCCATGGAAGCCGTAGCGGCGCAGCCGGAACCGCTCCCGCCATTCGGCGGGGATCGCGTAGGTCGCCGCGGCCTCCGGGATGGTGGCGTGGAAGGCGGTGTCGAAGCACACCACGGCCGGGACGTCCGGAAGCGCCCGGCGGATCTCCCCCAGCGCGTACAGCGACAGCGGCTGATGCAGCGGCGCCAGATCGGCCGGCGCGTGCAACCGTTCGGTGACCTCACCGCCGATCAGTACGGGTTGGGTGCAGTCGCGGTCCGCCGTGGACGAAGCGGATGCCGACCGCGTCCGGGCGCGGCAGCCGCTCCACGGAGGCGAGCACGCGCTCGACCGCCCGGTCGGCTCCGCCGGTCGGCAGCTCGATCCGCGCGCGGGAGGTGTCATCGGCTTCCAGCAGGCCGAGCTTGACGCTGCTGGAGCCGGGGTTGACGGTGAGGACCCGCAGCGGAGGTCCTTCCCGGCTCAGCGGGACCAGGCCCAGTCACGGATTTCTGGGGCGTCCTCGCCGTGCTCGCGCGTGTAGGCCCGCAGCCGCAGCCGCGCGTCCATCATGCGCTGCCGGACGTGGGCGACCCGTCCGCCGAGGGACGGGACGCGGTCGATGACGTCCATGACGAGGTGGAAGCGGTCCAGGTCGTTGAGCATGACCATGTCGAACGGAGTCGTGGTGGTGCCTTCCTCCTTGTAGCCCCGGACGTGCAGGTTGCCGTGGCCTCTGCGTCGGTAGGTGAGCCGGTGGATCAGGTACGGGTAGCCGTGGAAAGCGAAGATGATCGGCTTGTCTGTAGTGAACAGCGCGTCGAACTCGGTGTCGGACAGCCCGTGCGGATGTTCCTCGACCGGCTGCAACCGCATCAGGTCGACCACGTTCACCACCCGGACCCGCAGATCCGGGAAGTACCGTCGCAGGAGGTCGGCGGCGGCGAGCGTCTCCAGCGTGGGGACGTCGCCCGCGCAGGCCAGCACGACATCGGGATCGGACCCGTCCTCAGTGGACGCCCATTCCCAGATGCCGATGCCGCGGGTGCAGTGCGCCACGGCCTCGTCCATCGACAGCCAGACCGGCGCGGGCTGCTTCCCGGCGACGATCACGTTGACGTAGTCGCGCGAGCGCAGGCAATGGTCGCCGACCGACAGCAGCGTGTTCGCGTCCGGCGGCAGGTACACCCGGACGATCTCGGCCTTTTTGTTCATGACCACGTCCAGGAACCCTGGGTCCTGGTGGGTGAAGCCGTTGTGGTCCTGGCGCCACACGTGCGACGACAGCAGGTAGTTCAGGGACGCGATCGGCCGCCGCCATGGCAGGCCCCGGGTGACCTTCAGCCACTTGGCGTGCTGGTTGAACATCGCGTCCACGATGTGGACGAACGCCTCATAGCTGTTGAACAGCCCGTGCCGCCCGGTCAGCAGATAGCCCTCCAGCCAGCCCTGGCACAGATGCTCGGACAGCACCTCCATGACCCGTCCGGCGCGGGCCAGGTGCTCGTCGGTGTCGAGCGTCTCGCCCGCGAAGACCCGGTCGGTCACCTCGAACACCGCGCCCAGCCGGTTGGACGCGGTCTCGTCCGGCCCCATGATCCGGAACGTCGACGATTTGGTCGCGACAACGTCGCGCAGATAGTCGCCAAGGACCCGGGTGGGCTCCGCCGTGGGCTTGCCGCGCTCGGCCACCCGCACCGCGTGAACCCGCGGGTCGGGCAGGTCGAGCGGGCGCAGCAGCGTCCCACCGTTCGCGTGCGGGTTGGCGCTCATCCGCCGCGCTCCCTCGGGCGCGAGTGCGCGCAGCTCCGCGACCAGGCGGCCGTCCTCGTCGAACAGCTCCTCCGGACGGTAAGAGCGCAACCACGCCTCCAGCTCCGCCAGGTGGCCTGGATCCTGGCGGACGCCGGCGAGCGGCACCTGATGGGAACGCCAGGTCCCCTCCACCGGCAGCCCGTCGACCTCCTTCGGACCCGTCCAGCCTTTCGGGCTTCGCAGCACGATCATCGGCCAGCGGGGCCGGTCCGCCACGCCCTGCTCGCGGGCGGCGCGCTGGATGCGGGCGATCTCGTCCAGCGCCCGGTCGAGCGCGGCCGCCATCTGCCGGTGCATGACGGCCGGGTCGGCGCCGGACACCACGATCGGCGCATGCCCGTACCCCTCCAGCAGCCGCACCAGCTCGTCCTCCGGAATACGGGCCAGCACCGCCGGATTGGCGATCTTGTAGCCGTTCAGGTGCAGGATCGGCAGCACCGCCCCGTCATGCACCGGGTCCACGAACTTGGTGGAATGCCAGCTCGCCGCCAGCGGCCCGGTCTCGGCCTCCCCGTCCCCGACGATGCACGCCACCACCAGGTCGGGGTTGTCGAACGCGGCGCCGTAGGCGTGCGCGAGGGAGTAGCCGAGCTCACCGCCCTCATGGATCGAACCGGGCGTCTCCGGTGCCACATGGCTGGGCACCCCGCCCGGAAAGGAGAACTGCCGGAACAACCGCCGCATCCCTGCCGCATCCTGCGAAACCCGGGGGTACACCTCGCTGTACGTGCCCTCTAGCCACGCCTTCGCGACCGCCGAGGGACCGCCGTGCCCCGGTCCCATGATGTAGATCATGTCCAGGTCGCGGGCCTTGATCACCCGGTTCAGGTGGACGTAGCAGAAGTTGAGCCCCGGCGAGGTGCCCCAATGCCCCAGCAGCCGCGGCTTGATGTGCTCCGGCCGCAGCGGCTCCCGCAGCAACGGATTGTCCAGCAGATAGATCTGCCCGGCCGACAGATAGTTCGCCGCCCGCCAATAGGCATCGATCAACTCAAGTTCGGTGGCAGACGGCAGGGCGCTGTTCGCGGTCGTCGACGTCACGGTTCCTCCATACGCTCGTTGATCCAGCGCATCACACCGCGCCGCCCCGCAGGCAGGGCCGAAGGTCACACTCAGCCGCCCTTCCCTCAGCGCCGCTCAGGCGATCAAATGCCTGTACAAGGCCTCCTTTCGTCGCGGGAGCCCACAAAGGACCTTGGTCCGTTGCGACGGACGGCGCAGGGGAATTCGCTGTGAGGTGAGGGAACCAGGGTGGTGTACTCCACCCGAGTGCGGAGTGGCGCCGGGTGCGGTTTCGGAACCCTTCGATGTACTCGAAGATCGCGTTGGCGAGTTCAGGACGAGTGTTCCAGCGCCGCCGGTTGAGCAGTTCGGTCTGCATCCTGCCCCCAGAACGCCTTGGCGGCGGCATTGTCGTGGGGGTCGCCGATGGTCCCCAGGGAAGGCAGCAGCCCGGCCTCGCGAGCGCGTTCGGTGCGGCCAGGCGCCCCGCCAATGCCTGCAGACACGCACGATCGTGTACACGCCCAAGGTCCACAACACCCGCGAATGCTGGACAAGGAGTTCAGGTTCCTGCACGACCAGCTCAGCTGGACGATCGAAAGCACACCGCATCCCGACCGGGACGTAACCGGCCTGGACCACCCTCGCGGCCGCTACGCCGAACTCTTGATCGTCGATGAGGCCGACCGGCTCAAGACTCCGGCGCCGGAACAGCACCGCGACCACCACGACCGCACCTGCATCGGCGTCATCCTCATCGGCATGCCCGGCATCGAAAAGCGCCTCGCTCCCCAGCTCTACCGCCGTGTCGGATTCGTCCACCACTACCGGCCGCTGTCCGCCACCGAGCAGGCCTTCGTGCTGGCCCGGCACTGGTCCCACCTGCGCCTGGACGACGCCGACGACTTCGCCACCGGCGAAGCCGTCGCCACCGTCACCCGCATCATCAGCGGCAACTTCCGGCTCACCAGCCGCCTGATCGCCCAGATCGAACACGTTCCGGAAATCAACCAGATGTCGACCGTCACCAAGGGATCGTCGACGCCGCCCGTGAATCCCCAGTCATCGGGGTTACGGGATGACCAGCGGGCGCAGCGAAACCTGAAGACAGCGTTTAGACCTGCCGCATCATGCCGAAGGTTCCCGGCTACTCATCCATGGCCATGCGGGCCTCTCCGGTGCGCCCGGCCACATCCAGGCCATCGTCCGGATCGGTTACGGACAACTGGTGCCAGGCACGCCGCGCCGGCCGTTCCCGGAAGTCCTCGCGCGCGCCTGAGCAAGTTGCCCCGTGATCCCGATGCCGTCCGAGCGGCGATCCGGCACCTCACCGCCACGCGGCCGCCGCGCCCCGCTCGGAAGCATCACGTTCAGGACGTTGGTCCCTGGTGACCGGCGGCCCCGCTGCCACACCCTGGGGTATGCGACTTGACGGGAGCGGCCTGGAGATCCTAGACGAGGACGAGTGCCGTCGGCTGGTTTCGGCCCGCCGGGGCTCAGGAGACCCGCTCCCAGCCCCGGCGGGCCGGGCGCGCCCCCAACTGCTCGTCGCGGCTGCGGTAGACGATGTAGGGGCGGGTCAGGTAGCCGATGGGCGCGGTGAGCATGTGGACGAGCCGCGTGAACGGCCAGATCGAGAACAGCAGGAGCGCGCTCAGCGCATGGAGCTGGAACAGGATCGGGACGCCGGTCATCAGTTCCGGGTCGGGCTGGAAGTAGAAGATCGACCGGAACCATGGTGAGACCGTTTCGCGGTAGTTGTATCCGCCGTCGACGATGTTCGCGATGACGGTGGCCGCGAGCCCCAGCAGGATCGTCACCGTCAGAACCGCGTACATGAGCTTGTCGTTGCGGGTCGTCACGGAGAACACCGGACCCACGGTGCGCCGCCGGTAGACGAGGATCGCCAGCCCCGCCAGCGTGCAGAAACCGGCGACGGTGCCGAGCACGACGGCGACGACGTGGTAGGTGTGCTCGGTGATCCCGGCGGCCTCGGTCCAGGCGTCCGGGATCACCAGTCCCCCGACGTGGCCGAGGAAGACCACGAGGATTCCGAAGTGGAACAGCGGGCTGCCGATGCGCAGCAGTCGCCGCTCGTAGAGCTGGGACGAGCGGGTCGTCCAGCCGAACCTGTCGTAGCGGTACCGCCAGGCGTGCCCGAGGACGAAGATCGCTAGAGCGACGTACGGAAGGGCCACCCACAGCAGCACTCCGCCTGCGCCCGCCTCACCTCCCTCCGGTGCCGCGGCCGGGAGCGGGACATGGTTCACGAGCGCACCTCCAGTGCTGGGTCGGGCAGGAAGACGGGTCCGGTTCCCGACCCGTAGGGCGCGAGGCCGACCTCCTCATCGGGCGGTCCCTCGGCGATCAGCCGGGCGACGGCGTCGTGGTCGCGGCCGCTGAGCGGCGGCAAGGTCGCGGAGACGGCCTCCAAGACGCGTGTCCACGGCGACCCCGCGTCGGTGAGCGCGAGCCGCAGCAGTTCGAGCCCGGCGCGGTGCTCGAGGAGGAGGCGGCGTCCCTCGCGCTGGTCGCCGGTGGCGGCGAACTCCAAGACGACCGCGAGGTGGTCGGGAAGTTCGCCCTCTTCCAGGTGGAGACCGGCGGCTGCGTAGGCGTGCTTGAACCGCAGCAGCGCCATGCCGCGTTTCCGGGTGTCGCCGTGGGCGTAGTAGGTGAGGTAGAGGCAGCACCGCTTGCGGTGGTCGAAGGTGGCGACGTAGTCGGCCTGTAGATCCCGCAGCGGCGTGGCGTCCAGGTGGTCGATGAACGCGGCGAGGGGCGCCCCGGCGTCCGGGGGCAGGCTCGCGGCGGCGCGGCGCAGCAGCGGCCGGCGGGCGAGCAGTTCCTCGTCGGGGTAGCCGAGCAGCAGCGACGCCGACTGCCAGGCGGCGGTCGGCCGCGTCTCGGTGAACGCATTTCTGGTCCGGGCGCTGATCTTCACGGCTTTGGCTCCGTTTCGGCATCACCGGAGTCGGCGGGCGGATTCCCGTCGCCGAGGCCTTGACCGCCCTGCCGGGGCGGAAACAGCCCGGCGGGGGCGCCCTTGCCGTCCCAGTTGAGGAGGTTGACGCGCTTGTGCTTGTCGGCCGGGTCGACGGGGCTGTCGGACGTCTGCCGTTGCTTGAGCATGTGGAAGTTCTCGACGGCGATCGGCGCGGGGCCGCCGGACGCCTCCCCGAACGGGCCGGAGCCGCCGCCCGCCCCGGCGCCGCCCATGCCTGGCCCGCCCTCGTAGTCCAGGCTGCATTCGGTGGCCAGTTCCTCGAGGTGGTGCGCCTGTTCAGCGTGCGCGGTGGGGATGACGTACCGCTCGTCGTACTTGGCGAGCGCGAGAAGTCGGTACATGTCGTACATCTCCTCCCCCGTCATGCCGACCCCGGCGGGGATCGACTCGTCAGGGTCGCGGCCGAGGTTGATGTCGCGCATGTAGGCGCGCATCGCGGCCATCTTGCGCAGGACGAGGTCGACGGGCGCGGTGTCGCCCGCGGTGAACAGCTCGGCGAGGTACTCGACCGGGATGCGCAGCGCGTCGATCGCGGCGAACAGATTCCCGGTGTCCTCGGCGTCGTGGCCGGTGTCGCGGACGGCGTCCACGACCGGGGACAACGGCGGGATGTACCAGACCATCGGCATCGTCCGGTATTCCGGGTGCAGCGGCAGCGCGACCTTGTAGGTATTGATCAGCGAGTGGATCGGGGACCGCTGGGCGGCCTCGATCCAGTCGCGGGGAATGCCCGCGCGCTCGGCCGCGCGGACGACCTCGGGGTCGTTCGGATCGAGGAAGACCTCCCGCTGCGCCTCGTACAGGCCGGTGTCGTCGGGCGTGGACGCGGCCTCGAGCACCCTGTCCGCGTCGTAGAGCATCAGGCCGATGTAGCGGAGCCGTCCCACGCACGTCTCCGAGCAGACCGTGGGGATGCCGACCTCGATGCGAGGGAAGCAGAAGGTGCACTTCTCGGCCTTGCCGGTCCGGTGGTTGAAGTACATCTTCTTGTACGGGCAGCCGGACACGCACATCCGCCACCCCCGGCACTTGTCCTGGTCGACGAGCACGATGCCGTCCTCGGTGCGCTTGTAAATGGCGCCGGACGGGCAGGACGCCGCGCAGCTCGGGTTCAGACAGTGCTCGCAGATCCGCGGCAGGTAGAACATGAAGGTCTCGTCGAACTCCATTTTCACCTTGTCGGAGATCTCTTTGAGCAGGACGTCCTTGTCACCGTGCTCGATGGAGCCGCCGAGGTCGTCGTCCCAGTTCGCCGACCAGGAGATCTTCATGTCCTCGCCGGACAGCAGCGACTTGGGCCGGGCGACCGGCGAGTGGTCCTGCAGGGGCGCGTCGGTGAGCGTCTCGTAGTCGTAGGTCCACGGCTCGTAGTAGTCGTCGATGCCGGGCAGCTTCGGATTGGCGAAGATCGTCAGGAGCTTGCGGAACCGGCCGCCGCCCTTGAGGGCGAGCCGGCCGCGCTTGTTGAGCGTCCAGCCGCCCTTCCACTTCTCCTGGTCCTCGTACCGGCGCGGGTAGCCCTGCCCGGGGCGGGTCTCGACGTTGTTGAACCAGACGTACTCGACGCCGCTGCGATTCGTCCACGCCTGCTTGCAGGTGACCGAGCAGGTGTGGCAGCCAATGCACTTGTCGAGGTTCATCACCATCGCCATCTGTGCCATCACGCGCATGTCAGTACGTCACCTCCTGGGAGCGGCGGCGGATTACGGTCACCTCGTCGCGCTGGTTCCCGGTCGGCCCGAGGTAGTTGAACGCGAAGGAAAGCTGCGCGTACCCGCCGATGAGGTGGGTCGGCTTGATCAGCAGCCGCGTCAGGGAGTTGTGGATGCCGCCGCGGCGGCCGGACGTCTCGGCGCGCGGAACGTCGATCAGCTTGTCCTGCGCGTGGTACATGTACACGGTGCCCTCGGGCATCCGGTGCGTGACGATCGCGCGGGCGACCACGACGCCGTTGCGGTTCACCGCCTCGATCCAGTCGTTGTCGCGGACGTCGATCTTCGCCGCGTCCACGCCGCTCATCCAGATGACCGGGCCGCCGCGCGACAGCGACAGCATGAACAGGTTGTCCTGGTATTCCGAATGGATCGACCACTTGTTGTGCGGCGTCAGGTACCGGACGGCCAGCCCCAGTTCGCCCGTCTCGCCGAGCTCGGGCTCTCCGAACAGCCGGGACATGTTCAGCGGCGGCCGGAACACCGGCAACTGCTCGCCGAGCTCGGCCATCCAGTCGTGGTCGAGGTAGAAGTGCTGCCGTCCGGTCAGGGTGTGCCACGGCTTCGACCGCTCGACGTTGATGGTGAACGGCGAGTAGCGGCGGCCCCCGCTCTCCGACCCCGACCACTCCGGCGACGTGATGACGGGGACGGGACGTGCCTGGGTGTCGGCGAAGGTGATCTGCTTGCCCTCGTGCTCGGCGGCCAGGTCGGCGAGCCGCGTTCCCGTCCGCCGCTCCAGCGTGCGGAAGCCCTGCACGGCCAGATGCCCGTTCGTCGTCCCGGAGAAGGCGAGGATCATCTCGCACGCGTGAACGTCCCGTCTCAGCGACGGACGTCCGTCGGCGGGGCCGCCGCGCACCGTTCCGTTGGTGTGCCGCAGGTACTCGACCTGCTCCCGCACATCGAACTCGAGGCCTTTGGTGGTCGCCCCCAGCCGTTCGGCCAGCGGCCCCAACGCCCCCATCTTCGCCGCGATCGCCGGGTAGTCGCGCTCGACGGTGACGAGCTTCGGCAGCGTCACGCCGGGGACGGGCTCGCACTCGCCCTCCGCCCAGTCGGCGACGCTCCCGTGAGGGGTCGCCATCGCGTCCGGGGTGTCGTGCAGCAGCGGGACGGCGACGACGTCCTTGCGGACGCCGAGGTGCCGTTCGGCGAGCGCGGAGAATGCGCCGCCGATGGCGTGGAAGGCGTCCCAGTCGCTGCGGGTCTGCCAGGGCGGGGAGATCGCCGGGTTGAACGAGTGTACGAATGGGTGCATGTCGGTGGTGTTGAGGTCGTGCTTCTCGTACCAGGTCGCGGCGGGCAGCACGATGTCGGAATAGATGGTGGTGCTGGTCATGCGGAAGTCCAGCGACAGCAGCAGGTCCAGCTTCCCGGCCGGAGCCTCGTTCCGCCAGACGACGTCCTTCGGCCGCGCCCCGGGCGGCGCCTCCTCGGCGCGGACGGCGTCGTCCGCACCGAGGAGGTGTTTGAGGAAGTACTCGTTGCCCTTGGCGGACGAGCCGAGCAGGTTCGACCGCCAGACCGTGAGGACGCGCGGAAAGTTCTCGGGCGCGTCGGGGTCCTCGGCCGCGAACCTCAGCCGTCCGGCCTTCAGTTCGTCCACCACGTGCTCGCCGACCGGACGCCCGGCCGCCTCGGCCTCGTCGGCGAGGTCGAGCGGGTTGCGGTCGAACGTCGGGTAGGACGGCATCCAGCCGAGCCGAGCGGACTGCGCGATCACGTCGGCCGTCGAACGCCCGGCCAGCCGCCCGGCGCTCGCGGCCGCCGAGACGGTGTCGGCGCCGAACCGGTCGTAGCGGAACTGGTCGGTGTGCAGGTACCAGAACGCGGTACCGATCATCTGGCGCGGCGGCCGGGACCAGTCCAGCCCGAACGCCAGTTGCGCCCATCCGGTGACCGGGCGGCACTTCTCCTGGCCGACGTAGTGCGCCCAGCCGCCCCCGTTCACGCCCTGGCAGCCCGTCAGCGTGGTGAGGGCGAGGAAGGCCCGGTAGATGGTGTCGGAGTGGAACCAGTGGTTCGTCCCCGCGCCCATGATGATCATCGAGCGGCCGCGGGTCTCCTCGGCGTTGGCGGCGAACTCGCGGCCGATCCGCTCGGCGGCCCGCGCGGGCACGCCGGTGACGCCCTCCTGCCAGGCCGGGGTGCACGGCTGCGACGCGTCGTCGTACCCGGATGGCCACGACCCCGGCAGCCCCGGCCGTCCGACTCCGTACTGGGCGAGCATCAGGTCGTACACGGTGGTGACCAGGTGGTCGCCCACCTTTCGGACGGGCACCCCGCGCCGGAGCGTCCCGGGCGTCCCGTCGGGGGCGTCGAAGCGGGGCAATTCGAGCTCGACGGCCTCCCCTCCCTCGACCGACAGCAGCGGGTCGGCGTCGCCGAGGTTCAGGTTCCATTTCCCCTCGCCCGATTCGCCGTACCGGAACCCGAGCGACCCGTTCGGAACGAACGGGTGCCCGGTGGCCGCGTCCAGGAGGACGGTCTTGAACGCCGCGTTCTCCGACTCGGCCTCGGCGCCGGGCAGGTCCGCGGCCGTCAGGAACTTCCCGGGGGCGTACACGGCGCCGTCACCGCGCCGGTCCAGCCGCACGAGGAACGGCAGGTCGCTGAACCGCTTCACGTAGTCGGTGAAATAGGGGACCCGGCGGTCGACGAAGAACTCCTTGAGGACGACGTGTCCCATCGCCATCGCCAGGGCGCCGTCGGTGCCGGGCTGCGCGGGCAGCCACTCGTCAGCGAACTTCACGTTGTCGGCGTAATCGGGCGACACCGCCACGACCTTCTGGCCCCGGTACCGGGCCTCGGTCATCCAGTGCGCGTCCGGGGTGCGCGTCACCGGCAGGTTGGAGCCCCACATGATCAGGTAACCGGCGTCCCACCAGTCGCCCGACTCCGGCACGTCGGTCTGGTCGCCGAACACCTGCGGGGACGCCACCGGCAGATCGGCGTACCAGTCGTAGAACGACAGCATCGTCCCGCCGACCAGCGACACGAACCGCGACCCCGCCGCATGCGACACCATCGACATCGCCGGGATCGGCGAGAACCCCGCGACCCGGTCCGGTCCGAACTCGGCGATCGTGTGCACGTGCGCGGCCGCGACCATCTCGACCGCCTCGTCCCACGACGCCCGCACCAGCCCGCCGCGTCCGCGGGCCGACTTGTACCGGCGGGCCTTCTCCGGGTCGGAGACCACCTCACGCCAAGCCTCCACCGGATCGTTCGTCCGCGCGCGCGCCTCCCGGTACATCTCCAGCAGGACACCGCGCACGTACGGGTAGCGCACCCGGGTCGGCGAATACGTGTACCAGGAGAACGACGCCCCGCGCGGGCAGCCGCGCGGCTCGTACTCGGGCCGGTCGGGACCGACCGAGGGGTAGTCGGTCTGCTGCGCCTCCCAGGTAATGATGCCGTCCTTGACGTACACCTTCCACGAGCACGAACCTGTGCAGTTCACCCCGTGCGTCGAACGGACGACCTTGTCGTGCGACCACCGGTCCCGGTAGAACGCATCGGCGCCGCGACCGCCCTTCTTGGTCATCGTCCGCAGATCGGACGAAACCTGCGTACGGGTGAAAAATCTCCGCGTGCTCACCAGTGCGTCTTCGAGCGGGCCGTCAAGTCCCGGTCGACCCTTGGTCGAACTCACCCCTCGGCTTTCCTTCCTCGCCTGACTCCCCGTCTCGGGGTCGCCGTCCGGCATCGTGTCTTCTGTCAAGGTCCGTCAGCCTCCGGCCTTGTGGCTCATCACCTCGCGCCTGACGACGGTGCCGGTGAACGCGGCGGCCGCCCCCGCGACGATGGCGAGCAGGGCGAGCCCGACCGCATAGGAGCCGAACCCCTCGTAGACCACCCCCATGACCAGCGGCGGAACAAACCCGCCGAGGCCGCCCGCCGCGCCGACCACGCCGGTGACCGCTCCGACCTTGTTCCCGGGCGCCAGCCGCGCCACCAGGGCGAACGTCGCGCCGCTGCCCGCGCCGAGCGCCGCGGCCATCGTCAGGAACGCGAGTGTGCCGAGGGGCATGAGCGGCGGCGCGAACGCCTGGACCGCCGCGCCCGCCACCGTCACCACCAGCGACACGCCCAGCACCCGCACCGGGCCCGCCCGGTCGGCCAGCCATCCGCCGACCGGGCGCATCGCCACGGCCAGCAGGACGAAGCCGGCCATCCGCGTCGCCGCGTCGGGCTGCGACAGCCCGTACTCCGTCTTCAGGTAGGTCGGGAGATACACCGAGAACGCCACGTACCCGCCGAAGGTCACCGCGTACAGCGCCGACAACTCCCAGGTGACGCCCAACCGGAACGTCGCCGCCAGCCGCCTCACCAGCGGCTCGCCCGGCACGGTTCGTCCCGGCGATTCCCGCAGCACCGTCCACGCCACCACGGAGTAGAGCGCGAGCAGGACCGCCGTCAGCACGAACGGCGCCGCCGTTCCGTGCCCGTCGACCAGCTGCACGGTCGTCAGCGCGCTGATCGCCGTGCCGCCCATCCCGGCGCCGAAGACTCCGATCGCCAGCCCGCGCCGATGGGGTGGGAACCATCCGTTGACGAAGGGCACCCCGACCGCGAACACCGTGCCGGCGATGCCGAGGAAGAAGCCGCCCACCAGCAGCGCGGCCAGAGAGGAGTGCCCGACCAAACCCAGATACAGGACGGGGGCGATGGTGATCAGCGAGACGACGGGGAACATCACCCGGCCGCCGAACCTGTCGGTCAGAGCGCCCACCGGCACGCGGCCCACCGATCCCACCACGACCGGCACGGCGACCAGCAGGGACTGCTCGAACGTCGACAATGCCAGCACGTCTTTGAAGCGCGGCCCGAGCGGGCTCAGCAGCGCCCACGCCCAGAAATTGACCGCGAACCCGACGGTGGCGACCGCGAGCATGACTACCGGACGTTCGCGTCCACCGCTCCGCCGCGAGCCCGCCTCTTCCGATGTCTCGATCATTGCGGTCCGTTTCTCATTCGTTCGCTGGCCCCGCGTCGAGCCCGCGCCGCCAACACACCGATCCGTGTGGACGATCTTCACCATGACTGACGCTCCTAATCCCCCAATAGGGCCTTTCGTCCCGAACCGTTGCCCGCGCCTCGGCTCGGTGGCCTTCAACGGGCCTTTCCGCCCTGGCGCATCGGCGAAGGACCTTACGGAGCGTCGGGACAGGACGGTTCCGCCTGCCAAGCCCGGGCCGCTTCCAGGCGTCGCACGACGAGGTCGCCGAAGCGGCGGGTCAGCTTGTACCCGGCGAGGGGCCGACCGCGCACAGCGTCCAGACCAGCGGTCCGTCGAACTCGACGGCCCGCACCGGGTGCTCGCGCTCGCCCCGACCCTCCAGTGCGGGCGGAACAGTCACAACCAGCCCAGCATCGCGTCCGTGCCGACTGTGTCGATGACGAACGAACCGCGGCCCGGCGTGCACAGGTGACACGGTCCCGTGCCGCACGAGCCAAAACCGTTCCGCGGGGATCCGCCTCGCTGCAGATGCGCCGTCCCGCCGGAATCTCGGTGAACCGAGCGGCCTTCGCCAGCCTGGTCAAGTCGGCGCCCCTCATCGAACTTCTCGAATCCGAGGCCCTGCGAATCTTCGACGACATCCGCCAGCGCGACGTGTTCTCCGAAGAGGACGTCGCCGCCCCGGAGCAGCTCGCCGACGACATCGAGGCGATCCGCGCCGAGCAGGCGTGCAGCAGACACCCTCTGTCAACCTCAGCGGCGGGCTTGACGGATCGGGCGCGGTCGCGCGTGTGGACGGCCTCGTCGTAGGTGATGTTCAGGCGCAGGCACTACCACAGCACCTCGAGCCAGCGGTCGCCCAGGGCGCGCAGGGCGAATGCCGGTGCTCGCCGATTCCCGCGGCGCCCCTGGCGGCGAGACGGTCACCCAGGTCACCGTCGGCGATGTCCATCGCTGCCGCGAAGGTCGCCGGAAGATCGGCGCGCAGCCGGTTGCCCAGCCGCCGCTCGTCGCGCTGGGCGCCCACATCGTTGTGGGCGATCGCGCCCAGCTCGCCGCGCGGAATCGACGCGCGCAGCTCCAGAGAGGCGTCCAGCGCCGGCAGGCAGCACATTCGCGCGTCCTGGCATCGTTCTTCTTGTTTGCCGACCGGGGACACCGACCGTCGATCTGGGCGGCGGCTCGTCGGTGCCCGCCCGTGCATGGCCGAAGACTGTTTCAGTCCCTCACGCCCCGGGGCGCCGACTGCTTCAGGCTTTGGTGTCAGCTTGTTTGGCGGTTGGTGGCGGGTTTTGCGGCGGAAGCAACTCTAGCCGCGGCCTGCTTTCGGTATCGCCCCGGTGTGGTGCCGAACTCCCTCTCGAAGGCGTGGGAGAGCGCGTACGGGCTGCCGTAACCGACTCGACCGGCGATGGCGGCCAGGGTTTCCTTGGTGTCGCGGAGGAGAGTGGCGGCGAGGATCACGCGCCACCAGGCGAGGTATGCCATCGGAGGGCGGCCGACCAGGGCGGTGAACCGGCGCGCCAGGGTGGGACGGGAGACGCCCGCCTCCGCGGCCAGGCGGTCGTTGCTCCACGGCGCGGACGGGTGCGAGTGCAGCGCCCGCAGGGCGGCGGCCGTCACCGGGTCGCCCAGTGCGCCGGGCCAGGTTCCGCTGGTGGTCTCGGCCATCCAGGAGCGGATCATGTAGACGAGGAGGAGGTCGAGCAGGTTCGGGAGCGCCATGCAGGAGCCGGGCCGCACCTCGTCCAGCTCGCCGGCAAGCAGGTCGATCGCGGCACGGAGTTCGAGGTTGCCGCCGATCCGGCTGGGGAGATAGACGATCTCGGGTAGCTCCGCCATGAGCGGGTGAATGCGGCTGCAATCGAGCCAGTACTTGCCGCACAGCATCTCCGTACCGTCGCGGCCGGGGTCTGCCTGCGGCTCGATCTCCGCAAGCCATTGCTCGAACGGTTTCGCCCTCTGCGTCGCGACGGCCGGATCGGCGGGAGAGTCTGCGATCACATGGCCCGTGCCGTGAGGCAGCAGGACCGCGTCGCCCACGCCGAGGGACACCGACGCGCCGCCGTCGGTCAGGAGCCGGCAGCCTCCCTTCAGGACGACGTAGAAGCCCGCGCCGTCGTAGGGGTCGAGCCGCGCGCACCAGCTCCCGCTCGTCCGCACCCGGTGGAACCACGGGTGGCCGAGGTGAACGGCGGAGATCGCGTCACTCACCACATCCATCCGGCCAGGATATCTCCACACGTCCCGTGTGAGACGTATGCGTATTTTATTGAGCCAGGCGAGCATTGAGAAGCTCGCTTCAGTCTTCTTACAGTTGAGCGCATGACGCACGAGAACGAGAGTGTGCAGCGCATGCTGCTAGGAGATGTCGAAGTCATCCGGGTCGTTGAATGGCACGAACCGTTCCTGCCGACCTCCGACATGTTCCCCGGAGTCGGCGCCCACGTGTGGAAGGACAACGAGGGCTGGCTGGCACCGGACCACTGGGAACCGGACACCGGCAGAGTGGTGTCCGCGCTGCAGAGCTGGGTGCTGCGCAGCGCCGGGCAGACCGTCCTCGTCGACACCGGAGCGGGCAACGGGCGCGAACGACCGGGCATGGGACCGTATCACCGGTCCCCGAGCGACCTCCTCGGACTGCTCGCGAAGGCCGGTGTCCGGCCGCAGGACGTGGACGTCGTGGTCAACACCCACCTGCACGTCGATCACGTCGGCTGGAACACCGTCGACGCCGACGGGCAGTGGGCACCGACGTTCCCCAATGCCCGCTACCTCATCCCGGCCGCCGACGACTTCCATTACGGTCCGGACAACGCGTACGGCAACGGCGCCCAGGAGGTCGACCGCCTGATCTACGAGGACAGCATCGCGCCTGTCCACCAAACCGGGCAGGCCGTGCTGTGGGACGGCCTCCACCGCATCGACGAGCACCTCACCCTGGAATCGGCGCCCGGCCACACCCCCGGCTCGTCGGTACTGCGACTCGCGTCCGGGAACGACCGGGCGGTCTTCGTCGGAGACTTGCTGCACAGCCCCGTGCAGATCCTGCACCCCTGCTGCAACAGCAACGCCTGCCTGGCCCCCGAACAAGCGGCGGACAGCCGCCAGCGGATTCTCGGGCGCGCGGCCGATGAGCGGGAACTGCTCGTCCCCGCGCACTTCGGCGGTGCCGGCGCCCTGGAGATCCGACGGAACCGTACCGGATTCGCCCTCGGCCCATGGGCCGCGAGCGAACCGGCGAGAGGATCCTCCTGCCCTGCGTGAGCCCGCCCAGGAAGAGCCGCCATCACAGCCGCCGACCCGCAGCCATATAGGAGTACCGGCCGGCGAGACCTCCATACGCAAGGAGCCACCACCGCGATCCGTGCGCACATTGGTGCCGGCCAAGCCTCCCCGGACAGTGACGAGGCGTTGGTTCCCCGCCACGTGCCCTTGAGCTTCTGTCAATCGCCCCGCAGGCGTCCGTGCTCTAGGGGGAAGCTCAAGACCTCCTTCTACGCTGCCCCCGGTCTCGTCGCACGGGTCAGCGACCAAGGCGAAGGCCAGTGCGACATCTGGGTCGGGACCACCCACCGCAACCTGTTGCGACCGCTCGCGCACCTCAGCGTGCCGTGGAGGGGCTTCGACGGTTGAACCGCCACATCGCGGCGTCGGCCGTGTTTGCTCGTTCTTCGCTCGGCGGTGTCGAAACGGAGCGGCACGGGGCGAGATGTAGCGGCACGGAGATGATGCTGGATGCGGACAGACTGGTACAACGCGGGTCTCAAGTCTGGACACGTCGGCGGCCAGGGGCAGGGCGCGGTTGAGGTTGACGCCTCTCACAGGTGCTGGCGTCGCCGACGCGGCCGGGCCGGTCGAGCCCACCATCGGCGCTAAGCTCAACTGGCAACGCGATACTCCGCGCCGGGTCACCATCGGGTCGGGGAGCGGATGCGTCCCGGGCGGGACCGCGACGATCTCCCCGGCTGCGCCCTGGTCGGCCTTGAACATCCGCACGTCGCCGTCCTGCAGGACGGCAGTTCGGAGCATGATGATCGACCGCCGCGTGACCTGTTCGGGGGACCGAAACAGTCTCCCGGTGGCTCCCCGATTGGCTCCCGAGCCTGCGAAGAGGTCACCGGAGAACCGCTGGAACCAATCGCATAACTTGCTCTGACCTACGTAAACGTGAGGTGGGCGATACTGGGTTCGAACCAGTGACCTCTTCGGTGTGAACGAAGCGCTCTCCCACTGAGCTAATCGCCCGTGCGGGCCGCCGTGGTGGGCGTTCCCGACGTCGGAAACTCTAGCGCATGTCGGGGGGTGTTCGCGCATCGGTTCGCGGTGCCCCGGCGGCCGGACGGGGCGCGGCTCAGTCCCAGAAGCTGACGTCCTGGATCTGCCAGGGCAAGACGAAGTCGTAGACGGCGAGGTAGCCGACGATGGCGGCGCCGGCGACGAGGCCGCCGGTGACGCCGAGGACGAGGTTGCGGCGGCGTCTCCTGGGGTCGAGGGCGCGTTCCTTGGCGCGCTCGGCGGCGGCCTTGGCGTGGTTGAGGGCTCGGCGGGCCCAGGCGAACTCGGTGGCGAGGATCGCGAGGCCGACGATGATGCCGAGCATGCCGGGGCCGGGGGTGATCATCATGACCAGGCCGCCGAGGGCGACGGTGGCGCCCACGGTGAAGACTCCGACCCGCCAGGCGGTGTTGAGGAGCGCGTTGCGGCGCATGGTGTCGCGGAAGCGGCCGTAGCCCCGGGGGGCGGCCTTTTCTTCGTCTTTAACTACCACGGATTTACCCTAAGCCAGCGGAACGCCTGTCAGGGACGTCCGATGGTGGCATGCGCGGGGTGTGCGGAGGGAGCACCCGGGTGTCCGAAAGATCGGCTTTTGCCCAGCTCAGGGTGGGGTTTTGCCTCCGTGAGATGGGTCACACGGGACGGGGGCGGCGGAATGTTCGGCCGAGCTCCGACAGTTAGGCGTCATAGATCGTGGGGACATCCGTGATGAGGGAGAGGCACCCAACGGAGCTCCCCGCGCGCCAGCGGGATCGACGTATGAAGGAATGGCCATGAACAGCAGTACCACAGTCTCAGCGGAGCTGGGCCTTCGTCTCGTCGTCCCCGACCGCACGACCGTCCCTCTGCTCGCCGGGCTGGAGTACGCGGCCGACGATCCGTACGCGATCCGGATGGCCTTCTTCGTGGGCGACGACGAACCGGTGGAGTGGATCTTCGCCCGGGAGCTGCTGACCGTCGGCATCGTGCGCAAGGTCGGAGACGGCGATGTCGAGGTGTGGCCGGGCGACGACGACAGCACGCTGCACATCGCGCTGTCCTCCCCGTTCGGCAACGCTCTGTTCGAGGTTCCCCTGTCGCCGCTGGCAGACTTCCTGCACCGGACGTACCAGGCGGTGCCGGCGGGCGAGGAGCCCGACTTCATCGACATCGACGCCGAGCTGGAGAACCTGCTCTGGCCCTCATGACGTGAGGCGTGCGATGTGCCGCATCTTGTTCATCGCGTCCAGTGCGGCGACCTTGTAGGACTCGGCCAGCGTGGGGTAGTTGAAGACGGCGTTGACCAGGTAGTCGACCGTGCCGCCGCAGCCCATGACCGTCTGGCCGATGTGGACGAGCTCGGTGGCGCCCGTGCCGAACACGTGGACGCCCAGGAGCCGGCGGTCCTCCGGTGAGACCAGGAGCTTGAGCATCCCGTAGGAGTCGCCGGTGATCTGGCCCCGGGCGAGCTCGCGGTAGCGGGAGATCCCGACCTCGAAGGGGACCTTGGCCTCGGTGAGGTCGTCTTCGGTCCGGCCGACGAAACTGATCTCGGGGATCGTGTAGATGCCGATGGGCTGCAGTTCGTGCATCTGCGCGAGGGGCTCGCCGCAGGCGTGGTGCGCCGCGATGCGGCCCTGCTCCATCGAGGTGGCGGCGAGCGAGGGGAAGCCGATGACGTCGCCGACCGCGTAGATGTGCGGGACGTCCGTGGCGTAGTTCCCGTCGACCGCGATGCGGCCGCGGTGGTCGGCGGTGAGGCCGGCGGCGTCGAGGTTCAGGCCGTCGGTCATGCCGTGGCGGCCCGCGGAGTACATGACGGTGTCGGCGGGGATGCGCTTGCCGCTCTCCAGGACGGTGATCGCGCCGTGCTCCACCCGTTCGACGGAGGCGACGGTCTCGCGGAAGCGGAACGTGACCGCGAGGTCGCGCAGGTGGTACTTGAGCGCCTCGACTATCTCCAGGTCGCAGAAGTCGAGCATCCGCTCGCGTCGTTCGACGACGGTGACCTTGGTGCCGAGCGCGGCGAACATCGAGGCGTACTCGATGCCGATCACGCCCGCCCCGACGACGACCATGCTGTCGGGGACGCGGTGGAGGTCGATGATGCCGTCGGAGTCGATGACCGTGCGGTCGTCGAACTCGACGGTGTCCGGACGGGCGGGGCGGGTCCCGGTCGCGATCACGATGCGGTCGGCGGTGACCTTCTGCTCGCGGCCCTCGTCGGCCGTGATGCCGACGGTGCGGGGGTCGAGGAAGCGCCCGGTGCCGGACAGGACGGTGACGCGGTTGCGGGCGAGCTGGCTGCGGAGGACGTCGATCTCGCGGCCGATCACGTGCCGGGTCCGCATGCTCAGGTCCGCCACCGTGATGTCGTCGTCGACCCGGTAGCTCTGGCCGTAGAGCTCGCGCTGGTTGAGTCCGGTCAGGTACAGGACGGCCTCGCGCAGCGTCTTGGACGGGATCGTTCCGGTGTTGACGCAGACGCCGCCGATCATCTCGCGGCGGTCGGCGATCGCGACCCGCCGTCCGAGCTTGGCGGCGGCGATCGCGGCGCGCCGGCCGCCGGGTCCGGATCCGAGCACGAGGAGATCGAAGTCGTTCACGTCCCCCAGTGTGAACGCGCACCCGTCCTCCGCATAACCCCCTACGCGGGACGGATCACGCCGTCGAGGAGGTCGTCCAGTCCGGCCTTGATGCGCGGGACGTCCATGCCGCGGGCGTGCCGCTGGTGGCGGAAGAGGTTCGCGGCGAGGGGGGCCAAGAGGGCGTCGGCGAGGTAGTCGGCGTCGGCGGCGGGAGAGACCCGCTCGATCAGCGTGCCGAGGTGCAGCCGGTAGAGGTCGTAGTAGTGGTCGCGGAAGCGGGCGAACGGGGTGTCGCTCTCGGCGGCCAGCAGGAGTTCGGACTGCTCCTCGGTGCGGTCGACGAGGGCGTGCAGGAACGCCCGGACGCGCGCGGCGGGCGGGGCGCCGCCGTCGCCGGGGCCGAGGGGGGCGGGGCCGTGCATGAACGCCCGCTGGAACTCGCGTTCGCGCTCGTCGATCAGGGCGTAGAGGAGGCGCGCGCGCCCGCCGAAGCGGCGGTAGACGGTGCCGACGCCGACGCCGGCCTCGCGGGCGACGTCGTCCAGGGAGAGGCCGTCGACGCCGCGCGCGGCGATCACCCGGCCGGCGGCGGCGAGGATCCGGCGGCGGTTCTGCGCGGCGTCGGCCCGCTCGGGGCGGGGGCCTCCGACCATGGGCAGGACGCGCCTGGGTTCGTCCATCGGGGCGAGTCTAGCAACCGGAGTACTCTCCGTTTCCGGTTGCCAAACGGAGGGTTCTCCGCTTACTGTTCCGGAGAACTCTCCGGATTGGGGCACTCATGGAACTGGACGGACGGACGGCGCTGGTCACCGGCGGCGCACGGGGCATCGGCGCGGCGATCGCCCGGCGGCTGGCGGAGGCGGGCGCGGACGTCGCGATCACGTACCTGCGGGCGGACGACCGCGCGCGGTCGGTGGTCGCGGAGATCGAGGAGCACGGCCGGCGCGGCGTCGCGCTCCGGGCGGACGCGGCCGACCCGGACGCGGTCGTCGGGGCCGTCGACCGGGCGGCGGCGGAGCTGGGGCGGCTCGACGTCCTGGTGAACAACGCGGGGATCGCGCCCCACGGGCCGCTCGAGGACGTGCGCCGCGACGAGGTCGATCACGCGCTGGCCGTCCACGTCCGGGCGGCGTACCTGGCGGCGCAGGCGGCGGCGCGGCACCTCGGGCCGGGCGGCCGGATCATCGGCGTGGGCAGTTCGATGGCCGAGCGGGTGCCCGACCCCGGATGGACGCTCTACGCGATGACCAAGTCGGCGCTGCTCGGGCTGACGAAGGGCCTGGCGAGGGATCTGGGGCCGCGCGGCGTCAACGCCGTCCTGGTGCACCCGGGGTCGACCGACACCGAGATGAACCCGGCGGACGGGCCGGACGCCGTGCACGAGCGGGCGCACGGCGCGCTCGGCCGGTACGGGAGCCCGGACGACGTCGCGGCGATGGTCGCGCACCTCGCCGGGCCCGGCGGCGACTACGTGACCGGCGCCGCGATCGCGGTCGACGGCGGATACGCGGCGTGATCCGGATGCCGTGGGTCCTGCTGGTCGTGGCCGCCGGGATGGAACTGGTGTGGGCGACGGCGCTGAAGCGGTCGGAGGGGTTCACGCGGCTGTGGCCGACGGTGATCGGCGTCCCGGTGTGCCTGCTGAGCGTGGTGGTGCTCACGCTGGCGCTGCGGGACCTGCCGGTCGGCACGGCCTACGCCGTCTGGGTCGGGCTCGGATCGCTGGGCGTGGCGGTGACCGGGATGGCGGTGCTCGGCGAGAGCGTCACCCCGATGCGGGTGACGTGCCTGGCGCTGATCCTCGCCGGCGTGATCGGCCTCAAGGCCGTCGAGGGGTGACGTGTCAGGGGTCCATCAGCTCGGCGGCGCGGGCGGCGAACGCCTCCATGGCCTTGAGCGTGATGGGCCCCGGCGCGGCCGGCAGGGCGGTGCCGTCCACGGCGCGGATCGGCTGGACGTCCCGCGTCGTGGACGTCAGGAACGCCTCGTCGGCCCGGTACAGGTCGTCGAGGGAGAGGTCCTCCTCCTCGCCGCCGCACCATTCGAGCGTGAGCTCGCGGGTGATGCCGGCGAGGCACCCGGACGACAGCGGCGGGGTGAGCAGCCGCCCGCCGCGGACGACGAAGACGTTGCTGCCGGTGCCCTCGCAGAGCCGCCCGGCGGTGTTGGCGAAGATCGCCTCGCCGCTCCCCCGCTCCTTGGCGTAGGCGAGCGCGAGCGCGTTCTCGGCGTAGGAGGTGCTCTTGACGCCGGTCAGCGCGCCGCGCTCGTTGCGGGCCCACGGCACGACGGTGACGTCGCCCGTCGCGGGGAACGGGGTCTGCTCGTCGGCGATGATCGTGATGGTCGGGCCGGCGTCGCCGCGCGCGGAGCCGAGCGGGCCCGGGCCGCTGGTGCAGGTGATGCGGACGCGGCCGAGCGGCCACCGGGGCGCGGCGGCCAGCACCTCGAGGGTGCCCTGGGCGAGCGTGTCGTGGTCGGGTTCGGGGAGGCCGAGGGCGGCGGCGGAGCGGGCGAGGCGCTTCAGGTGCCGGGTGAGCGCGAACGGCTCCCCGTTCTGGGCCTTGACGGTCTCGAACACGCCGTCCCCGACGAGCACGCCGTGGTCGAACACCGAGACGGCCGCCCGCTCCGCGTCGATCAGGTCGCCGTTCATCCAGACCCTGGCCTGCTCCGTCACCCGGACGCCACCTCCAATAGCCGAGCCGCCTTCAGCTCCGTTTCGCGCCATTCCCGGCCCGGATCGGACCCCCACGTGATCCCGGCGCCGGTGCCGAAGCGGAGCATGCCGTCCTCCGTCCAGAAGGTCCGGATGCCCACCGCGAGGGCGCCGCGCCGGGCGTCCGCGTCCACCCAGCCGATGGCTCCACAGTACGGCCCCCGCGGGACGGGTTCGAGTTCTTCGAGCAGGGCGAGGGCGCTGGACTTGGGCGCGCCGGTGACCGAACCGGGAGGAAACGTCGCGGCGAGCAGCTCGGGCCAGCCGGTTCCGGGGCCGAGCCGCGCGCCGACGGTCGAGACCAGGTGGACCAGGCCCGGGTGCTCCTCGATCTCGCACAGCCCGGGGACGCGGACCGTCCCGACCTCGGCGACGCGGCCCAGGTCGTTGCGGACCAGGTCGACGATCATGACGTTCTCCGAACGGTCCTTGGGCAGCAGGTCGCGGGCCGTCCGCCCGGTGCCCTTGATCGGACGGGACGTCACCGCGGCGCCGTCGCGGGCCAGGTAGAGCTCGGGCGACGCGCACGCCACCGCGAGGCCGGGCAGCCGGACGGTCATCGCGTGCGGCGCCGGGTTCCCGGCGGCCAGCCGGGCGCCGAGCCCGGCGATGTCGGCGCCCGGCGCGACCGGCGCGGACAGGACGCGGCACAGGTTCGCCTGGTAGACGACGCCCTCGGCGATCGCCGCGCGGATCGCCTCGACGCCCGCGACGTACGCGGGCTCGTCGAGCGAGGACGTCCACTCCCCCGGCGCGGCCCACGGGCCCGCGGGATGCGGTGCGGGACGGACGTCGTCGAACCGGGCGCACGTGACCTTGCCCTCGTACGTGACGACGACGGCCCACCAGCCTCGCGAGTCGAGGGCGGCCGGGTCGGTGGTGACGTCCGCGAGGCCGGTGGCGAGCATTCCCCCGGCGTACGCGAACGCGGGTCCGCGCGCGGTGTTCACGGCAGGACGCAGCCGAAGGCGTCGGCGAGCCCGGCGAGGCCCGCGTCGGTCACGGTCAGTGCGCGCGGCGCCGCCCCGCGCTCGAACCAGCCGAGGTCGATCATCCGGTCGGTGAGCGCGGCGGCGAGGGCCCCGTTGAGGTGCGGGCGCCGCTCGGTCCAGTCGAGGCACCGCCAGGCGAACCTCCGCCGCGAGGCCCGCAGGGCGGCGACGTCCACGCCGAGCCGGTCGAACCGTCCGGTGCCCTCGCGCGTGACCGTGTAGCCGTCGGCGTCGGGCTCCAGCAGGGCGCCGTCCAGGAGCGCGGCGAACAGCGCGACGCCCGCCTGCCCGGCGAGGTGGTCGTAGCAGGTGCGGGCCCGGTGCAGCCGCCGCGCCTCCCGCGACTGCCGCAGTCCGCGCACCCGCACGGGCGGGCTGATCCGCGACAGCCCCTCGACGAGCTGCGCCACCTCGGCGTCCCGCAGCTCGTAGTAGCGGTGCCGTCCCTGGACGGCCACGGTGACGAGGCCGCCGTCCAGCAGCCGCGCCAGGTGCGAGCTGGCGGTGGACGCCCCGACGCCCGCCGCGCGGGCCAGTTCGCCGGCGGCGAGCGGCCGTCCGTCCAGCAGCGCCGTCAGCATCGCCGCCCGCGCCCGGTCGGCGAGCAGGGCCGCGACCGGCGCGAAGTCCGCGGCGACCGCATCCTCGGTGGACATGCCGCCAACCCTAGGCGAAGGACGCTTCGACCTGCGCCGAAGCGTCCCCCGGACGGCTCGCCGGGGAATCCGGTTCGCACATCGCGCTCGGACGCGCTAATGTTTTCCCCGTCGCCGAACGGGCCGGACGGGCCGGGAGGCAGACAGGCGGAAGTGGCTCAGGGGTAGAGCATCACCTTGCCAAGGTGAGGGTCGCGGGTTCAAATCCCGTCTTCCGCTCTGAGGGGCCTTTCAGGCTGTGAACCCAGAAGGTCTCTTCTGGTGGAGTGGCCGAGAGGCGAGGCAACGGCCTGCAAAGCCGTGTACACGGGTTCAAATCCCGTCTCCACCTCGATCCCGCGTCTCCCCCCGGAGGCGGCGGACCCGGGCGATTAGCTCAGTGGGAGAGCGCTACCTTGACACGGTAGAGGTCACTGGTTCAATCCCAGTATCGCCCACCACTGCCCAGGCCAGGACCTACGTCCCGCGCCTGGGCTTTTTCGTGCCCCGAGAACACCCGGGCAAGGGACGGCGCCCGGCGGTGCAGGTCGCGCGGGCGCCGTGGTCGCGGATCCGTTCCCGGGCGGCGCCCTACGGGGCGGACGCCGGTTCGGGGGTGGTGATCTCGAAGGCGAGGCCGTCGGACGTCGCGGTGACGTCGACGTGCCGGCCGGGCGCGAGGTCGCCCGACAGCAGCAGGTCGGAGAGCCGGTCGTCGACCTCGCGCTGGATCGTGCGGCGCAGCGGGCGGGCGCCGAACTCGGGCTGGTGGCCGCGTTCGGCGAGCCAGTCGACGGCCTCGGTGCCGAACGAGACGGTGACGTCCTGCGCGCGGAGCCGGCGGCGCGTCTCGTCCAGGAGCAGGTCGGTGATCTCCCGGAGCTGGACGGCCTCGAGCCGGTGGAACACGATGATCTCGTCGATCCGGTTGAGGAACTCGGGCCGGAACGCCTCGCGGAGGCGGCGCATGATGCGGTCGCTGAGGGCGGAGCCCCGGCCGTCGCCGCCGACCGTGCCGAACCCGATCTCGACCTGGCCGGTGATGAGCTCGGAGCCGAGGTTGCTGGTCATGATGACGACGGTGTTGCGGAAGTCGACGGTGCGGCCCTGCGCGTCGGTGAGGCGGCCGTCGTCGAGGAGCTGGAGGAGGACGTTGAAGACGTCCTGGTGGGCCTTCTCGATCTCGTCGAGGAGGATCACCGAGTAGGGCTGGCGGCGGACGGCCTCGGTGAGCTGCCCGGCCTCCTCGTAGCCGACGTATCCGGGCGGTGCGCCCATCAGGCGGCTGACGGTGTGCTTCTCCTGGAACTCGCTCATGTCGAAGCGGACCATCCGGTCGCGGCTGCCGAACAGGGCCTCGGCGAGCGCCTTGGCCAGCTCGGTCTTGCCGACGCCGGTCGGGCCGAGGAACAGGAACCCGCCGATCGGGCGGTCGGGGTCGCTCATCCCCGCGCGGGACCGGCGCACGGCGCGCGCGACGGCGGCGACCGCGTCCTCCTGCCCGACGACGCGCTCGTGCAGGTGCTCCTCCAGGTTCGCCAGGCGGTCCTTCTCGGCCTGGGTGAGCTGGGTGACGGGGACGCCGGAGATGCGGGAGACCACCTCGGCGATGTCCTCGACGGTGACCTCGGGGACGGTCTCGTGGCCGTCGCCGGAGCGCGCGGCGGCCAGGTCGCCCTCCAGGTTCGCGATCTCGTCGCGGAGCTGCGACGCCTTCTCGTAGTCCTCGTCGAAGACCGCCTGGTCCTTCTCGCGGCGCCGCCGCTCGAGGCGGTCCTCCAGCTCGCGGCGCCCGCCGTCCCTGGCGTGCGAGCGCAGCCGGACGCGCGCCCCCGCCTGGTCGATCATGTCGATCGCCTTGTCGGGCAGGAACCGGTCGGTGAGGTAGCGGCTGGACAGGTCGACGGCGGCGACCAGCGCCTCGTCGGCGAACCGCACCTGGTGGTGGGCCTCGTAGCGGTCGCTCAGGCCGCGCAGGATCTCGATGCTGTCGTCGCCGGACGGCTCCGCGATCATGATCGGCTGGAAGCGGCGCTCGAGGGCCGCGTCCTTCTCGATGTTGCGGCGGTACTCGTCGATGGTGGTGGCGCCGACGACGTGCAGTTCGCCGCGGGCGAGGGCGGGCTTGAGCATGTTGGCGGCGTCCATCGCGCCCTCCGCGCCGCCCGCGCCCACGACCGTGTGGATCTCGTCGATGAAGATGACGAGCTCGTCGGAGTGGTCGCGGATCTCGTCCATGACCTTCTTCAGCCGTTCCTCGAAGTCGCCGCGGTAGCGGGTGCCGGCGACCATCCCGCTGAGGTCGAGCTGGACGAGCCGCTTGCCGCGGAGGGTGTCGGGCACGTCGTCGTCCACGATGCGCTGCGCGAGGCCCTCGGCGATGGCGGTCTTGCCGACGCCGGGGTCGCCGATCAGCACCGGGTTGTTCTTGGTCCGCCGCGACAGCACCTCGACGGTCTGCTCGATCTCCTCGGACCGGCCGATCACCGGGTCGATGCGGCCCTCGCGGGCGTACTCGGTGAGGTCGCGGCCGTACTCGTCGAGGGTCGGGGTGCCGGTCGGCTGCTGGCCGCCGCCCCCGCCGGGGGGCTGCGGCCCGTGGCCGCCGCCGCCCGCCGCGGCGTTCTGCAGCGAGTCGGGTGTCACGTGCTCGGCGTCCAGGATGCGGCCGGCGTGCGAGTCGCGGTCCAGGGCGAGCGCGAACAGCAGGTGCTCCGGTCCGATGTAGGACGAGCCGAGCGCGCGCGAGATCTGGTGCGAGTCCAGCAGCGCGCGTTTGGCGGACGGCGTCAGCTGCGGCGGCACGTCGCGGGGATCGCCGCGCCGGGCGCTCTCCTCGATCTCCGCCTTGATCTTGTCGGGGTCGGCGCCGGCGCGCACCAGCCAGTGCCGGGTGCCCTGCTGCCGGGTGGCCGCCCACAGCAGGTGGTCGGTGTCCAGGTCGAGGCTGCCCCACTGCGCCGCCTGCGCCGCGGCGTCGCGCACGAGCTCGCGCGCGGGTTCGCTCATGAGCCGGGCGATGCTGACCCGCTCCGTGGGACGGCGGTGCGCCCGCGCTCCGAAGAACCGGGCGAGCATCTCCTCGAACGGGTCCATTCCCCCGGCTCCGTACCAGCCCGCGGTCATTATCGAAAACCTCCCCCTCGCCCGGCCCGTCCCGGTTCCCGGGCCGGTCGTCGCAACGCCTGAGGACCTGCCCGTGGGGATGTGCGAGAAACACGGTGCGCGCTTACGGGACGCGCGTGCCGGGAGACCGGTAGATGTGGTGCGGCGGGGAAGGCCGGGCATGATCCGGCGAGGCGCGATGTTGGAGCGAGCATGACGAAGATCGACATGGGCCGGTACGGCATCTGGCGGCCGTGGCCGCGGCTGACTCCGGAGCTGGCACGCGAGGTGGAGGCGCTCGGGTACGGGGCGATCTGGATCGGCGCTTCGCCCACCGACCCGGGCATCGCGGAGCGCCTGCTCGCGGCGACGGAGCGGATCGTCGTCGCGACCGGCATCGTGAACATGTGGGCGACGCCCGCCGCGGAGGCCGCGGCGTCCTACCTGCGGCTGCGCGACGCCCACGGCGAGCGGTTCGTGCTCGGCGTCGGGGTCGGTCATCGGGAGGCGACCCAGGAGTACCGGGCGCCGTACGAGATGATCGTCGACTACCTGGACCGGCTGGACGCCGCGGGCGTCCCGGCGGACGGCCGGGTGCTGGCGGCGCTCGGGCCGAAGGTGCTGCGGCTGGCCGCCGAGCGGACGGCCGGCGCGCACCCGTACCTGGTCACGCCCGAGCACACCCGCCGGGCGCGCACCGAGCTCGGCGACGGGCGGCTGCTCGCGCCCGAGCAGAAGGTCGTCCTGGACGCCGATCCGGAGCGGGCGCGCGCGATCGGCCGGGCGCAGGTCGCGAACCCGTACCTGAAGCTGCGGAACTACACCGCGAACCTGGAGCGGCTCGGCTGGGCGGAGGAGGACATCGCCGGCGACGGCAGCGACGCGCTCATCGACGCGCTGGCGCCGCACGGCGAGCCGGCGGCGGTCGCGGCGGCGCTGGAGGCGCACCACGACGCGGGCGCCGACCACGTGGCCGTCCAGTTGCTGACCGAGGACGAGCAGGACCCGGTTCCCGGGCTGCGGGCGCTCGCCGCGGAACTGGGACTCTGACGCCTTTCCGTTTTCCGGAGCGCGGCACGGCCGGGCGGAATTGAGGGACGCGCCGGACCATCGGTGAACGATGGTCCGGCGCGTCCCTCTTTCCTTTGTTCGGGCGCGCCTTTACTCGGTCGCGTAATGGCCGCGGTGTTCCGGTGCGCTCTTCGTCACCGGGCGGGCCTGCTGCGGCGCCAGCGCGTTCCCGTTGACGGTGAGCGTGCTGTGCGCGAACTTCTGCGTGATCGCGGCGGCGCCGTCGACCATCTGGTCGTAGCCGCGGAGGTTCACGTTGCCGTAGCGGTCGCACTCGGAGTGGTAGCAGGGGTCGTAGGGCTCCCCGGCCGTGCCGCCGTAGACGGCCGCCTGCTCGGGCGTCTTGAGGCCCTCCGCGCCGGTGAACAGGCCGCCCGCCGGGATGCCGACCGTGATGAAGGCGTTGTAGTCCGACCGCCCGTTGAAGGGCGTCGGGTCGGTCCGGAGGCCCCGCGCGGCGAAGTACTCGTTGAACGCGTGCTCGATCGCGCCGGATCCGGCGGGCGCCTCGACGTTGTTCTGGCCCGCGCTGTTGTCGCCGTCGAAGACGAACCGGACGAAGTTGGGCGAGCCGAGCATGTCGAAGTTGAGGACGAGCGCGATGTCGTCCCGCCGGTCCTGCGGGAGCGTGTCGACGTAGTGCTGGGAGCCGATCAGGCCCTCCTCCTCGGCGCCCCAGAACGCGAACCGCACCTGGTTGCGGACCTTCGGCCCGAGCTTGCGGATCTGCTTCGCCATCTCGAGCAGCGCGGCGACGCCCGAGCCGTCGTCGTTGACGCCGGGCCCGTCGGTGACGCTGTCGTTGTGCGCGCCGACGAGCACCACGTTGTCGTCCCGTCCGCGGCCGGTCTCGGCGATCACGTTGGCGGTCTCGCGGCGGTCGTTGAGGACGTCGGTCTTGACGCGCAGCGTCACGCCGCCCGCCTGCGCCTTCTCGACGAGCGCGGTGCCGACGGCGTGCGTCGGGCCGATGACCGGGACGTCGTAGGGGGTGGTGAGCGTGCCCGCGACGGGGCCTTCCGTGCCGGGCTGCTGGTAGATGACGACGGCCTTCGCGCCGGCGGCGATGGCGTTGTCGGCCTTGACCGAGAAGAAGCAGCCGCCGCGCCGGATCAGCGCGATGTTCCCGGCGGGGAATCCCGCGAAGTCGGCGGCCTCGCACCCGCTGCCGGCGCCGCCCGCGGCGGGGTCGACGGGCGTGGCGGCGGCCGTGACGTCGCCCGCCCCGGAGTACTGCAGCGTCTCGTAGTCGGTGCCGGGCGCGAACGTGCGCGGGTCGGGCGCCGTCTCGGCGAAGACCGGCTCGGAGACCTCCTGCCAGAAGTCGAACTCGAACTTCTGGACCCGCGGGTCGTATCCCGCCCGTTCGAGCTGGTTCACGATGTACTTGATCGTGACCTCGTTGCCCGGGAGCCCCGCGGCCCGGTTGCCGCCGTTGGCGTCCGCGATCCGCTGCAGGTTCAGCTGGTGGCGGCGGACGTCCTTGAGCCGGACCAGCCGGGCCAGCTCGGAGCGTGCCGCGTTCGCCGGTCCGGCCGCGGCGCCGGTGGTGGGGTCCGCTGGGCGCGTCGGCTGTGCCTGGGCCGCGGTCGCCGTCACGGTGGTGGCGGCGAGCGACAGGCCGAGGAGCGACGCCAGCGCGGTTCTGCGCATGACTCTGTCTCCGATGTCCGGGGGACGAAGCATCCGAATCCTGACATGAGGTAATTCACGCCACAAGGGATGACTGACGCCTTTCTTGGGCCCCTGGACGAAACCGCACATCAGGGTGCGGCTCACGCATCGCCGGTCCCGCTAATGATCACCTGAACGGACTCGGAAACGATTTCCGTGCTCGACGGGACGGCGGAAATGGTCCGCCCGCGGGACGGTGATCAGGCGTTCGGGACGGACCGCTCACCGGGAGCCGGCGCCCCGGGCGCCCATTACAACCCCGGCCTCGCCGAATGCAACTCGGAACGATCGAACGTGATCACGCCGTCGCGTTCCGTGAACGACGAAGGTCGCGCGTGTCCTCAACCGGCATCCCCTCTGGCCTTCCTCAAATAAACGCAAGTATGCTCCGTGGCCTTTGGTGACGGCCGTTATGAATGCGCGGAGTGTGAAGCAGTGTCGAACCCACGGGACGCCGGCGGGACGCCCGCGCGGCGGCGCACGCGCCCCATCCGGCGCCGGATCGCGCTGCTGCTGGCGATCCCGCTCAGCGCCCTGCTCGTCATGTGGGGCGTCCCCGCCACCGTCACGCTGACCAACGCCCTCCAGCGGTTCGACTTCTCGACCGTCTACACCGACGTCGGCGTCCCGGCGACGACGGCGGTCGAGGCGGTCCAGCAGGAGCGCGCCGCGGCCGTCCGCGCCCTGGTGACCGGCGAAGCCACCGACGAGAAGCGCTTCCGGGAACTCGCGGACAGGACGGACGCCGCGGTGGCGGCGTTCCGCTCCTCGGCGCTGTCCCAGGGGACCCGGGACGCGATGGAGGCGCCGATCGAGCGGCGCGTCGAGTGGAGCGCCGGGACGTTCGACGTCCTCGGCTCGCTGCGCTCCCAGGTGGAGATCGGCGGCACCACCCCGCTCGCGGCGATCAACGGCTACAGCGCGGTGGTCGACACCGTGGTCCGGACGCTGACCACCCTGGTCAGCGTGGACGACGTCACCGTCTACCGGAACACCAGCGCCGTCCTGCACAACTACTGGGCCCGCGAGTTCATGCTCCGCGAGGACGCGCTGCTGACGGCGCTCGGGGCCGGGCCGATGGACACCGTCAGCCGCGCCGCGTTCGCGTCCTGGGCGGGCAGCCGGGAGCAGTTCTTCGCGCTGGGGCGGGCCGGCGCGGACGGCGAGATCGCCACGATCATGGAGGACCTGGCGGACTCCGGGGAGTACGCCGCGTACACGACGCTCGAGAGCGGCGTCGTCAACAACGGCATCGCGCCGTCCCGCCGGGAGTGGCGCGGCGGCGTCGAGAAGCTCGACCCGGTGTGGCTGCGCGCGGCCGTGCAGGCCAACGACTCGCTGTCCCGGGAGTACGTCGAGCCCGCCGGCGACCGGATCATGCTCGGGTTCTACGCGGCGGGCGGCCTCGGCCTGCTCGCGGTCATCGCGTCCGTGACGCTGTCGCTGCTGTTCGCGCGGCGGCTCACCGACGAGCTGCGGCGCCTGCAGGAGACGGCGCAGCGGCTCGCGCACGAGCGGCTGCCGGCGGTCGTGGCGCGGCTGCGCAAGGGCGAGACGGTGGACGTCGACGCCGCCGCGCCCCCGCCCGCGACCGGCGGGACGACCGAGATCGCGCTGGTCGGCGAGGCGTTCGACGCGGTGCAGCGCACCGCGATCGGCGAGGCGATCGCGGAGGCCGAGCTGCGCGCCGGCATCAACCGCGTGTTCATCAACCTGTCGTGGCGGAGCCAGTCGCTGCTGCACCGGCAGTTGCGGCTGCTCGACCAGATGGAGCGCCGCGCGTCCAGCCCGGAGGAGCTCGAGGACCTGTTCCGGCTCGACCACCTCACCACCCGCATGCGGCGGCACGCCGAGGGCCTGGTCATCCTGTCCGGGTCCCCCACCGTGCGGGCCTGGGACCGTCCGGTCCCGGCGGAGGACGTCGTGCGCGCCGCGATCGCCGAGGTGGAGGACTACACGCGCGTGGTGGTCACGGGCGCCTCGTCGGCCGCCGTGATCGGCACCGTGGTCGCCGACGTCATCCACCTGCTGGCCGAGCTGATCGAGAACGCCGCGGCGTTCTCCCCGCCCGCCACCGAGGTGACCGTCAAGGTCGACACCGTCGCCAACGGGCTCGCCGTCGAGGTCGTGGACCGCGGGATCGGCCTGAGCGCCGAGGAGCGCGCCGAGCTGAACCGGCGGCTGGCCAGCGACGTCGAGTTCGACCTCGCCGACACCGACCGGCTCGGGCTGTTCGTCGTCGCGAAGCTGGCCGCCCGGCACGGCGTCAAGGTGTCGCTGCAGCAGTCGGCGTACGGCGGCACGACCGCGATCGTCCTGGTCCCGCACGCGCTGGTCACGGTGGACGACGACCTGGAGCCCGCGGCGGCGGCCGCCGACCGGCCCGTTCTGTCCGCGGCGGCGGGCCCGGACGGGCCGGGCGGCCGCCGCTCGGTCACCCGGCTGGAGTCGCTGCCGCGCCTCGGGCGCGGCGCCCGCCCGGAGCCGGCGGCCCCGCCCACACCGACCTACACGCCGACCTACACGCCGTTGTACGCCCCGCCCGCCGATCCCCCCGCCGTCCACGGCACGCCCCGGCCGGATCCGCGGCCGGTCGGCGCACCGGCCGCCGGGCCGTTCGACGCGCCCCCGCCGTCCCACCGTCCCCTGCCCCTCGCGGCGCCCGCCTCGGAGCCGGAAGCCGAACCGGACGCGGGGCCGCCCGCGGAACCGTCCGTCCCGGCGGATCCCGGAGCGGACGGCGGGCCGGGCGACGCCGAGTCGAGCGAGGTCACCGGCCGGCTCCCCAAGCGGGTGCGGCAGCGCAACCTCGCGCCGCAGCTGCGCCGGCGGCCCGCGCCGCCGGACGGCGGGTCGGCGGACGGCGGGCCGGTGGACGACGACTTCCCGGAGCCGAGCCCGGAGCTCAGCCGCGACCTGATGTCCTCGCTACAGTCGGGATGGCTGCGCGGCAGGGACGAGGACGACGAACCACACGATCTCGAACCACGCGATGAATGGGGGCGATCATGAAGCAGCAGGGGCACGCGACCGGTGAGCTCGACTGGCTGCTCGACGACCTGGTCGAACGGGTCGGCGAGGTGCACCAGGCGGTGCTGCTGTCCCGCGACGGCCTGGTCATGGGCGCCTCGGGCGGCGTCACCCGCAAGGACGCCGAGTTCCTGGCGGCGCTGTCGTCGGGCTTCCACAGCCTGGCCAACGGCGCGCGGGAGCACTTCCAGGCCAAGCACGTGCGGCAGACCGTCGTCGAGCTGGACGGCATGCTGTTCTTCATCATGCCGGCGGGCGACGGGAGCTGCCTGGCCGTGCTGAGCGACGCGGGCGGCAACGCCGGGCTCGTCGCCTACGAGACCACCATGCTGATCAAGCGGGTGCGGCGCCAGCTGGGCACGGCGCCGCGCTCGTCCGGCCCGGAGGACCCGGCGATGCGGGCCGGCGCCTCCGGCTGAGCGCGGCCGTGGAGACGCCGAGGGAACGCTGGGTCGGCCGGGACGCGGGCCCGGTCGTGCGGCCGTACGCGATGACCCGTGGACGGACCCGCACCCGCGGGCTCGTCCTCGACCTGGTCACGGTCCTGGTCGCGACCGGGCGCCCACCGGGCGAGCGGGTCTGGCTGTCGCGCGAGCAGCGCGCGCTGCTGGAACTGTGCCGGCGGCCCTCCACCCCCGCCGACCTGGCCTCCGAGACCGACCTGCCGTTCCGGGTGGTGCAGATCCTGCTCGAGGACCTGCACCACTACGGCCTCATCGAAGAGGTGCAGCAGGTCCGGCAGGCCGACCGACCCGACCCCCGGCTACTGATGAGAGTGCTCGATGAACTTCGCCGCCTCTGACGCCGTCTCCGCCGCCGCGCGGGACGACGACGTCCCGCTGCACACGTTGAAGATCCTGGTGGCGGGCGGTTTCGGCGTCGGGAAGACGACGCTGGTGAGCGCGGTCAGCGAGGTGCGCCCGCTGCGCACCGAGGAGACGCTCACCGACGTCTCCGCCGGCGTGGACGACCTGCGCGGCGTGGAGGGCAAGACCACCACGACCGTCGCGATGGACTTCGGCCGCATCACCCTCTCCGGCGGCGTGCGCCTGTACCTGTTCGGCACGCCCGGCCAGGAGCGGTTCTGGTTCATGTGGGACCAGATCGCCTACGGCGCGGTCGGCGCGGTCGTCCTCGTCGACACCCGGCGGCTGACGACGAGCTTCGCCTCCATCGACTTCTTCGAGCAGCGCGAGATCCCGTTCGTGGTCGCCGCGAACGTCTTCGACGGCGCCCGCCGCTACTCGGCCGAGGAGATCCGCGACGCCCTCGACGTCGACCCCCACGTGCCCGTGGTGCTGTGCGACGTCCGCCGTCCGGACGTGGCGAAGAGCATCCTGGTCACCCTGGTCGAGCACGCACTGCAGACGGCGGGCTACTGACCGCGCCCGAGCGGGAGGCCACGGACGCGCCGCCGCGGGCACCGGGGAGCGGTCAGCCCCGCATGCGGGCGACGATGAGGGCGGCGAGCGCGGCGTAGGCGGCGGAGTCGTCCAGGCCGGTCTGGGCCTTGATGTCGCCGCGGTGGATCGACTCCATGACCTGGCCGGCGACGGCGCCGACGAAGGCCGCGTCGGCGTCCGGGGACGCCTCGCGCACCAGGCGGCGGACGCGCCGGACGGCGAAGCCGGTGTTCTCCTTGTAGATCTCGCGGGCCGGGGGGAACGCGTCGAGGTCGGCGAAGAAGGCGGGGGACGCGGGCGCGAGTTCGGCGGAGATGGCCCGCAGGTAGGCGCCGACGCGCTCGCGCGGGCCGTCCTGCGCGGGGACGGCGTCCAGGGCGGCCTCGACGCGCTCGGCGGCGCGGCGGAAGAAGGCGCGGACGACCGTGACGATGATCTGCTCGCGGCTGGGGGCGACCGTGTAGAGGGTGCTCTTGGAGCAGCGCAGCTCGGCGGCCAGGTCGGCGACGCCGAGGGCGGCGAAGCCGCGGGCGAGGAAGAGGTCGGTGAGGCGGTCGACGAGGTCGGCGCGGCGGCGTTCCGCGCGGGTCCGTGGGGTGCCGTCCACCGAGGTCATGAGCAGGACAGTACCAAAATGGGTTCGCTGGTACCCGTTTTGGTACCGTCGGGGTGACGAGAGGAGCACGCCCATGCCCGCCATCCGCCACCTGCCGACCGAGGAGTCGGCGGACCTGATCGCGCTGACCCGGGAGATCGCGGCCAAGGAGCTGGCGCCGCGGGTCGCGGACGCCGAGCGCACCGGGGAGTTCGCGCGCGACGTGTTCACGACGCTGGGACGGGCGGGGCTGCTGACGCTCCCCTACCCCGAGGAGTTCGGCGGCGGCGCCCAGTCGTACGAGGTCTACCTGCAGGTCCTCGAGGAGATCGGCGCGGTGTGGGCGAGCGTGGGCGTCGGGGTGAGCGTGCACGCGCTGTCGTGCTTCCCGCTGTTCGCGTACGGGACGGACGAGCAGCGCGCGCGGTGGCTCCCGGACATGCTGTCGGGCGAGCGGCTCGGCGCGTACTGCCTGTCGGAGGCGCACGCGGGGTCGGACCCGGCGGCGATGCGCGCGAAGGCCGTCCGGGACGGCGGCTCCTACGTGCTGAACGGCGCGAAGGCGTGGACGACGCACGGCGGCGAGGCCGACTTCTACACGGTGATGGCGCGGACGTCCGACGACGGGGCGCGCGGCATCTCGTGCTTCCACGTGCCGGCGGGGACGCCCGGGCTGGAGTTCGACCCGCCCGAGGACAAGATGGGCCTGATGGGCTCGACGACCGCGACCGTGCGGCTGGAGGGCGTCCGGGTCCCGGCGGACCACCTGATCGGGCGCGAGGGGCAGGGCCTGTCGATCGCGCTGGCGGGGCTGGACGCCGGACGGCTCGGCATCGCGGCGGTCGCGACGGGCCTCGCGCAGGGGGCGCTCGACACGGCGGTGGCGTACGCGAAGGAGCGGGAGGCGTTCGGCAAGGCGATCATCGAGCACCAGGGGCTCGCGTTCGTCCTGGCCGACATGGAGGCGGCGATCGAGTCGGCGCGGGCCACGTACCTGGCGGCGGCGCGGCTGAAAGACGCGGGACGGCCGTACGGGCGGGAGGCGTCGGTGGCGAAGCTGGTCGCGACCGACAACGCCATGAAGGTGACGACGGACGCCGTGCAGGTGCTCGGCGGCGCGGGCTACACGCGCGACTTCCCGGTGGAGCGCAATATGCGCGAAGCCAAGGTCATGCAGATCTTCGAAGGGACCAACCAGATCCAGCGGCTGGTCATCTCCCGCCACCTGGCGCGCTGACGCCCCGGGCGCGCGGCGGCCGGGCCGCGCGCCCGTCCGGCTCGGCCGTCAGGTCGGGAGTGCGGCGAGCCCGTTCTGCATGTCGTCGACGTTCATCGCCGGGAAGACGTCGACCTCCGCGCCGAGCTTTAGGAAGAACGGCTCGGCGATGGACGGGAGCTGCGCGCTGTCCTGCATGTCGAAGACGAGCGTGCAGGCGCGTCCGCCGTCGTGGGCGTGGAAGTAGGCCGCCTCGGGCTTGAGCCGCTCCATGACCGACCGCATGAGCTCCGGCAGTGTCCCGTCCTCGATCAGCTCGTTCGCGATCTGGGTGTCCAGGCGTGCTCTGAGCATCACCCTCATCGTGTTCACTTCCCCCGGTCGCCGGGCCCGCGCGTGGCTCGCGCTCCCCGAAGCCCGGCGGCTTCGCCGTCACCCTGTCCCGGAACGTGGTGGATAAACCCACGTTGCCCTGGACTTCGAGGTCGTTCGCCCGCGCGGGCGTCGACGTCGACGTCGCCGGGCTCGGCGCCCGGCCGACGGCGCTCGGGTCCGGGATCACCCTGCAGGGCAACGCGCTGCGGGTGCTGCGCGACCTCGGCGTCTGGGAGCGCGTCGCGGCGGCCGGGTTCGCGTTCGACGTGCTGGGCCCGCGGGCTCCGGACGGGAGCCTGCTCGCGGAGATCGCGGACGCCGACAAGCCGGCGCACATGCGGGCGCTCGCCCGGGCGTACGGCGGGACGTGGGAGGAGATCCGCGACGACATCACCGCCCCGGACCGCATCAACGACACCTGGTTCGAGTCGCTGCTGGTCGACCGGCCGTGGAACCGGGGGCGGGCCGTCCTGATCGGGGACGCCGCGCACGCCCGCCCGCCCACCCTCGCGCAGGGCGCCGCGCAGTGCCTGGAGGACGCGGCCGTCCTCGCCGGGCTGCTGCTCGCCGCGGGCGGCCCCGGCCGGGACGTCTTCGACGCGTTCACGGACCGCCGGTTCGAGCGCGCGCGGGCCGCCGTGGCGGCGTCCCTCCAGCTCGCCGCGTGGCAGCCCTACTTCCTCGACCCGCACGGCAACACGCCCCTGACCTCCCGGCCCGCCCCCGGCGGCGCGCGCCTCCGCGGAAGCACGTGTAGGGGGCCGCGTCCCGGGAAGGGTGCAGGCACTCCGCCCGCCGCGCGCGCCGTGCGGCGGGCGGCGCCATGGACACGCGCCGTGCACCACCGGGATGGAGGTCGTCGGATGGGCCGCTCCGGATCCGACGGGACGCTCGTCGGCCGCAACCTGCTCGCGGGACCGGAACCCGACGTGGCGGGCAACGCCGGCCACCGGGACCCGCCTCCCCGGATGGGCTTCTTCACCGACACGTCGGTGTGCATCGGCTGCAAGGCGTGCGAGGTCGCCTGCAAGGAATGGAACGCGGTGCCCGAGGACGGCCTGGAGTTCACGGGCATGTCGTACGACAACACGCAGGGCCTCGGCGCCGACACCTGGCGGCACGTCGCGTTCATCGAGCAGGACAGGCCGGTGTCGTCGCGGCCGATGGCCGACGGCGTCCCGTCCGCCGAGGGCGACGGCGGGATGCGCTGGCTGATGGCGTCGGACGTCTGCAAGCACTGCACGCACGCGGCGTGCCTGGACGTCTGCCCGACCGGCTCGCTGTTCCGGACCGAGTTCGGCACGGTGGTGGTGCAGGAGGACATCTGCAACGGGTGCGGGTACTGCATCCCGGCGTGCCCTTACGGCGTCATCGACCAGCGCAAGGGCGACGGGCGGGCGTGGAAGTGCACGCTGTGCTACGACCGGCTCGGGGAGGGCATGGAGCCCGCGTGCGCGAAGGCGTGCCCCACCGACTCCATCCAGTACGGGCCGCTGGACGAGCTGCGCGAGCGGGCCTCGATGCGCGTCGAGCAGCTGCACGACATGGGGGTGGAGGACGCGCGGCTGTACGGGCACGACCCCGAGGACGGGGTCGGCGGCGACGGCGCGTTCTTCCTGCTGCTGGACGAACCGGAGGTGTACGGGCTCCCGCCCGACCCGGTGGTGACCACCCGGGACCTGCCGTCGATGTGGCGGCACGCGGGCGCGGCGGCGGCCGCGCTGGCGGGCGGCCTCGCCGCGGTGTTCGCCGTCCACGGCCTGCGGGGAGGCGCGCGATGAGCACGTCGGACGTGGGGCGCGAGGGCGTCGAGGGGGCGCGGCCCGACCGGGAGGCGATGATCGGGCAGGGCGGGCACCGCCCGGACGGGCGGGACCGGGACCGCCCGGGCGGGCGGCGGCGCCGGGGCGGGCGCGGCGAGCGGGCCATGGTGCCGGACGCCGAGTTCGGCTCGTACTACGGCAAGCCGATCCTGAACCCGCCGGTCTGGAAGGCCGCCGATATCGCCGGGTACTTCTTCCTCGGCGGGCTCGCCGGGGCCGGGTCGGTGCTGGCCGCGGGCGCGCAGTGGACCGGACGTCCGGCGGCGGCGCGGGCGCTGAAGGTCTCGTCGCTCGCGGCGATCTCCGGCTCCACCGCCGCGCTGATCCACGATCTGGGCCGTCCCGGGCGGTTCTACAACATGCTGCGGGTGATGAAGCCGACGTCGCCGATGAGCATGGGCTCGTGGCTGCTGGCGGCGTACGGCCCGGCGGCGGGCGCGGCGGCCGTCCTGGACGTCACCGGGCTGTTCCCGCGGCTCGGGCACGCCGCCACGGCGGGCGCGGCGGCGCTCGGGCCGGCGGTCGCCGCCTACACCGCCGTGCTGGCGGCCGACACGGCCGTCCCCGCGTGGCACGAGGGGTACCGGGAGATGCCGTTCGTGTTCACGGGGTCGGCGACCATCGCGGCGGCCGGGATGGCGCTGGTCGCGGCGCCGCGCCGGGAGACGGGCCCGATGCGGACGGCCGCGGTGTGCGGCGCGGCGCTCGAGCTGGGCGCGATGGAGCTGATGCAGCGGCGGCTCGGCGTGATCGCCGAAGCCTACCGGGAGGGCACGGCCGGGCGGCTGGTGCGCGCGGCGCGGGTGCTCACGGTCGCGGGCGCGGCCACCGGGGCGCTGCTGGGCGGCCGGAACCGGACGGCGGCGGCGCTCGGCGGCGCGGCCCTGCTGGCGGCCTCCGCCTGCACCCGGTTCGGCGCGTTCCACGCGGGCATGCGGTCGGCGGAGGACCCGAAGTACACGGTGGTGCCGCAGCGGGAACGGCTCCGGGAGCGCGCCGGCGAGGCATGATCGTCCCCCGGGTGATCGGCGGGTGCGGGGCGTCGTACGCTGAAGCCGCCGGGCCGCGGCAGCGGCGCGGGCCCGGTAGGTACACGGTCTGCGGGGTAGAGGTAACACATGCGGGACGCACCGGGACGTTTCGACCTCACGATGCTGCACGCCGCGTACGGCGCGTTCCGCCGCGACGCCGACTGGCTGGCGGCGGAGGACCGGGCCGGACCGGCGGCGGCGGACGTGTGGCCCCTGTTCGCGCTGCACTGGCGGGCGCAGCAGGCCGCCGAGCGGCGGGCGCTGTGGTCGGTGATGCGGCACGTGCCCGGCGGGCCGCCCGGCCGGGCCGCCGCGCTCGACGCGATGGACGCCCTGGCGCTCCGCGTCGTCCCGCTGATCGACGCGGTGGACGCGGCGGTGGAGCATGACGACGCGCAGGTGCTCACCGCGTACGCGCGCGAGCTCCGCAAGGCGGTGCACGCCCTCCTGGACCACAAGGAGGCGGAGGTCCTGCCGCTGATCCACGACAGCCTCACGGCGTTCGAGTGGGGCACCTTCGACGTCGAGTTCCGGCACGAGATCGGCGTCCGCGGCCTGCGGCTCTTCCTGCCCTGGCTGCTGGACGGCGCGCCGGAGCCGACGTGCCGCGCCGTGCTGGAGCTGCAGCCGGTCCCGATCCGGCTGGTCTGCCGCCGCAGCTGGCTGCCGCGCTACCGGCGTCGCAGGCACCGCGCCGCCCCCGCCTTCTGACGTCCCGCCTTCTGACGTCCCGCTGATCGAGGACGCCCGGCGGGGCCGCCGGCCGTTCTAGGCGCGGAACAGGTGGCCGATGATGGGCCGCGCGGCGGCGACCGGGTCGTCGCCCAGGTCCGCGGGCAGCGCGCCGCTCAGCCACAGGTCGGCGAAGCCGTGCACGATCGACCAGGCGGCGAGCGCCGCGGTGCCGTCGGCGTCCACGCCGCCGGGGGCGACGCCGCGCACGCCCCGGGTGAGGGCGGCGTCCGCGCGGGCGCGCGCGTCGGCCAGTTCCGGATCGTCCGGCCGGTAGAGCTGGGGGCGGAACATCACCGCGAAGTGGGCGGGGTGGTCGACGGCGAAGCGCACGTAGGCGAGGCCGGTCGCGTGCAGGTCGTCGCCGGCGGCCTCGAGCGCGTCGGCGAACCGCGCGTAGCCCTCGGCGGCCACGGCGGTCAGCACGCCCGTCTTGTCGCCGAAGTGGTGGGCGGGGGCGGCGTGCGAGACGCCCGCGCGGCGGGCCAGCTCGCGCAGGCTCCAGCCGGCCGGGCCCGACTCGGCGATGGCGTCGGCGGCCGCGTCGAGGACGGCGCGCCGCAGGTTCCCGTGGTGGTAGCTCGGCTGCTCCATGGTGTCCTCCCTCGGTCGCGCCGATCATATCTTGCCATTGACAAGTTTGCGACGCCGAGGCAATCTAGACATTGACTAGATTGCTCGCCGAGGAGGGGAACATGCCGACACTGCCCTGGATCCCCCGGGAGGCCCCGGACCCGGCCGCCGAGGCGGTCGTGATGGCCTCCCGGTTCGAGGTCCGCTCGCTCCGGCACGTCCCGGGCTTCTTCCTGGCCTCGCTCGCGCTGCTGCGGCAGGCGCGCACGGCGCCGGGAGCGCACGGGTTCACACTGAAGGCCGAACTCGCGAAGCGGACGTTCTGGACGCTGTCCGCGTGGCGCGACGACGCGGCCCTGCGGGCGTACGCGGCCGCCGAGCCGCACCGGTCCACCATGCGCCGCAAGCGCGGGGTGATGCGCGACTCGACGTTCGTGTTCTGGAGCGTCACGGGCTCCGAGCTGCCGATCGACTGGGCCGACGCGCAACGCCGCCTCGCCGCGGAAGCGCGGGACCCCGCCGCGCGGAAGTGAGATGCCGGTGCTGCGGACCGGTGGTTCGGAGGAACGCCTCAGCCGGTGGGACGCGACGCGTCCCGGCCGGAGCCGTCCGGGGCGTCGGGGTCGCCCAGGTCGTCGGGGTCGGCCAGGTCGTCGGGGTCCTGGGCGGCGTAGTCGCGCAGGCCCGGCAGGTCGAGGACGACGATGCGGCGGCGGCCGGTGCGGATCAGCCCCGCGCGGCGCAGCACGGTGAGCGCGCGGGCGACCGTCTCGCGCGACGCGTCCGTCCAGCTGCCCAGCTCGGCCTGGGAGAGCGGCGGGCCGATCTCGATCGCGCCGTCGCGGGCGGGCGGGACGTGCTGCGCGGACCGCTCCGCGAGCCGGGCGAGCAGCAGCGCGAGCCGGCGGGCGCCGCGGGCGGCGGCGTGCGCCTGCAGGCGGCGGTCGTGGTCGTCGAGCCGGTCGACGAACGTGCCGGTGACCAGCCGCCACACCTCCGGATGGGTCTCCAGGAACCCGGTGAAGCGGGACGCCGGGACGACCAGCGCGCGGATCGGCGACAGCGCCGTCACCGTCGCCGAGCGGGTGCGGCCGCCCAGTGCGGCGCTCTCGGCGATGAGGTCGCCCGGCCCGCGGACGGCGAGCACGACGTCGTGGCCGTCCGCGGTCGTCGCGGTCACCTTCGCCCAGCCGCGCTCGATCACGATCACATGGTCGGACTCGTCGCCCTGGTAGACGAGCGGCGCGCGGGCCCCGAACTGCCGGACGCGCGCGACGGCGCGGAGCGCGGCCTGCTGGGCGGCGTCGAGCGCGGGCCAGAAGCCGGGATGCGGGGAGGACGCGTGCGGGGCCAACGGTCCTCCTTGCGCGGCGGGTGCGGATCCGTCACCCGAACGGTAAACCGGCGTTGCGGGCGAGGCAACGCGGAATCGCCGTCCGGGAGGCGGATCACATCCGGCCGATCGCACCCGCGTGCCCGACGGCCAGGCCGTCAGGGCGCGGGCGGGCCGGCCTCGACCGTCAGGTCGTCGTGGTCGAACGACAGGTGACCGGCGACCTTGGCCGCGTCCTCCAAAGGTTCCTCGTAGGACCACGCCACGTCGGCGGCGCCGTCCCGCAGCGACCAGTACGTCGCCTCCCCCTTGTAGGGACAGACCGAGCGGGTGCCGCTGCGCGTCAGGAGATCGGTGTTCACGTCGTCGGCCGGGATGTAGAACCGGTTCCGCAGCCCCGTCTCCGACAGCAGCTTCGCCCGCGTCGTGTCGGCGAGGACGTCGTCGCCCCGCAGCACGCGGACCCGGCGGGACGTCGCGCGCGCGTCCACCCGGTGGAACGGGTCGCGCAGATGGCCCCGGACCTCCTCGTCCTCGTCGAACCAGGCGTCCATCCGGCCCCAGTAGAACGCCATGTGGCCCCGCAGCCAGGACGCGGTGGGGAGCGGTTCTGGGTAGGCCCACACGGCGTTCTCCGCGGCCCGGTCGCCCACCCGCAGCGTCCAGTACGCGGCGTCGCCCTTGAACGGGCAGTGCGTGCTGTGCTCGGTCTGCTCCAGTAGGTCCGTGCGGACGTCCTCCTCCGGCACGTACAGGACGGGGAGCAGGCCGGTCTCGTGCAGGAACTTGCCCCGCTCGGTGTCCAGCACGGTCTCGCCCGCGAAGCGCGCGCGGACGCGGCGCGGGAAGTCCTGCATGAACAACCGGTGCTTCGGCCCGTCGATAGTGAAATTGACCGTCTCGCCGGGCGAACCCGCGAGCGGCCCGGGCGGCATGGTGAGCGACATCAGCGACTCCTATACACCGGTGGGCATCGTCTCCAGCTCGCCGAGGCGCGCCCGCTCCAGGTGGAGCGGCTGCAGCGCGGTCGTGGCGCGGAACCAGCACAGGGCGTCGTAGCGTTCGGCGAGGTTCGTCGGGACGTACTGGCGCCCGTCCCGGTCCGGGTCGTAGACGACGCCGATCGCCCGGTGCCCCAGGGTGCGGGTGAGGAAGGACGGCTTGTCGCGTTCGGGCGGCATCACGAACATGCCGCGCTGCAGCTCCGACTCGGCCAGCACGGCCTCCAGCGACCCGGGCCGCGGCGGCGGGACGTTCATGTCCTCCATCGGCGCGCCCCAGGCCGGCGCCGCGATCACCTCGCCGTGACCGCCCGCGAACCCGACCGCGACCACCTGGTCGCGTCCGTGCCGCTCCCGGGCGAGCTGCCCGAGGTTGACCATCCCCGCCCGCGCCATGTCGGTGGCGCGCGCGTCGCCGACATGGGTGTTGTGCGCCCACACCACGGCCTTGCCGGGTCGTCCGCCGGCGGCGTGGAACTCCATCAACCGGCCGAGGGTGTCGGCCATGTGGACGTCCCGGACGTTCCACGACTCCGCTCCCCCGCCGATCATGGACCGATAGTAACGCTCCGCCCCGGCCGCGACCTCGGCGTTCTGCCGGGCGTCGAACTCGGCCTCCCGCTCGTGGTCGCGGGCGTGCCCGACGGGACGGCGCAGCCGGGTCAGCAGCGCCAGCACCTCGTCCTCGCACCCCTCGGGGACGAGCGAGGTGTTCCACCCGTAGGACTGCGGGTCCTGCCCGTGCGGCTCGAAGCACCGGTAGGCCCGCAGGGCCGTCTCGAGGTACTCCGGGCGGCGGTCGGCGAGGTAGTCGACGACCGCGCGCAGCGACTCCCACAGGCTGTAGACGTCGAGCCCGTAGAAGCCGGCGCGCTCGTCCGCCGGGAGGCCCGCGTTGTGCTCGCGCAGCCAGCGGCAGAACCGGACGGTCTCCTCGTTGGCCCACATCCACGTCGGCCAGCGCTCGTAGGCGTCCAGTTCGGCGCGCGGGTCGTCGGCGGCGCCGGGCGCGAGCGCCACCGACCGCCCGACGCGGCGGCAGTCCGGCCAGTCGCCCTCCACGGCGACGAACGAGAAGCCCTTGTCGGCGATCAGGTGCCGGGTGATCGCGGCGCGCCAGGCGTAGTACTCGTGCGTCCCGTGGCTGGCCTCGCCGAGCAGCACGCACGAGGCGTCCCCGACCCGCTCCAGGAGCGGGCCGAGGTCCTCCTCGTACTCGAGCGGCAGGGCGGCGCCGCGCACGTCGTCGGCATCGCTCACCGCGACCCCCTCCGTTCGCCCTTGGGTCCCGCGCCCCGCTCGGTGGCGCGCCGCGGCCGGTGGTCCTCCCGCATCTGGAGCTCCTCGTTGGCCCTGCGGTCGGCGCCCTGGTCGTTCGCCGTGCCCTCGTTCTCGAGGCGCTTGCGGGCGCGGGCGCGTTCGGTGTCGTACTTGTGGCTTCCGGGGCGTGGCATCGGTGTTCCCCCTTGTCCCGACGTTGCGCCTTCTCCGTTGTTCGTCGTGCTCCCCGCCTTCCCCCCGATGGGCGGTTCAATTCCCGGCCGAAACATCCCTTTTGTGGGGGTTTACCCGGGGCGGTGCAGGCCGGTCGAGGCCGCCCGGTACGCGCTGGGCGTGACCCCGTACGCCGCCCGGAACGCGCGGCTGAACCCGGCGGCGTCCGGCATCCCCCAGCGCGCCGCGATCGCGCCGATCCGCTGGGTGCCGAGGAACGGGTCGGCCAGCTCCCGGCGGCAGTGCTCGAGGCGGCGCTCCCGGACGTACCGGGCGACGGTGGTGCCGGTCGGCTGGAACAGCCGGTAGAGCTGCCGGACGGAGATGTGGTGCGCGTCCGCGATCCGCGCCGGGCACAGGTCGGGCTCGTGCAGCCGCGCCTCGATCCACTCCCGGACCGCGCGCAGCATCGCCGCCCGCTCGGGGGCGCGGTCCGCGCACTCCCCGCGCAGGCCCAGCCACTCCCCCGCCGCCCCGGCGACCAGCTCGACGATCGCCCCGCCGAGATGGTGCGCGTACGGCTCGTCGGACAGGGGCGCGGGGCCGTCCGGGTCGCCGCCGGGCCCGCCGTGGCCACCGCGCCCGCGGTCTTCACCGTCCTCGCCGTGCTCGCGGGCGTCCTCGGCCAGCGCCGCGAGCAGGGACGTCACCGCCCGCCCGGTGCGGGCCCGCGCGGACAGCAGGGTCCCGCCCAGCGCCGCCACCCGGGCGTGCGGCAGCGGCAGGGCGCGGTGCGGGATCACCACGGTGAAGATGTGGTGGGCGCCGAACGCGATCTCGACCGGGCGGGTCAGGTCGTAGAACACCGCGTCGCCGGCGGCGACCGCGACCCGCCGGCCGTTCTGCCGCAGCACGCAGGAGCCGCGCAGGACGAGGCCGATCTTGTAGCACTCGCGGGTGTCGCGGGCGATCTGCCGGTCGCCGCGCCGCACCTCGTGCGCGGGCGCCCGGACGTCGCCCGCCTCGACGTCCCCGTACGTCCGGCCGAGCAGCCGGGCGGGGAAGGCGTCGCGGGGCGCGGCGGGACGGAGATGGAACGGCCCGAAGGCCGAGCTGATCGTGTGCCGCCAGAAGTCGGCCTGGTCGGCGGCAGGGCGGTCCGAGGTGCGGACGAGCGTGGCCATGACGCTCCTTCACGGTGCAGAGGCGGTCCCGGACGCCACCCGCAAGGCTTCTACAGCACCCCGGGCCCGTCAATGAGCGAGTCGAGACGAGACTCCGCGCCGGATTCGGCACTCGGCGCCAAGACGGTGGCAGGCAACGCCAAGACCGGCCGCTCCCGCGCGGCCTATACATGTCGCTACGAGCGCCCGCCGCCGTGAACCGGCGAAGGGGGCTCCGAATCCCCCGCCCGAACCGGACGATCCCGGAGAGGAACACCATGCCCGAGGACGAACCCCAGGAATCCGGCATCACCCGCAAGAAGTTCATCATCGCCGCGGGCCTCGGCGCGCTCGCGGTCCCGGCCGCGGTGTCCGCCGCGGCGGCGCCGGCCTCGGCCCGCACGAAGCAGGGGCCGCTGACGCCCACGCCCATGTGCGACGACGGCGACGACCCCACCCCGCCGCAGATGGAGGGCCCGTACTTCAAGCCCGGCTCGCCGGAGCGCGCCTCGCTCGTCCGTCCCGGCATGCCCGGCACGCCGCTCACCGTCACCGGATACGTGTACTCGCTGTCGTGCCGCCCCGTGGCGCGCGCGCTGCTCGACTTCTGGCAGGCGGACTACTACGGCCGGTACGACAACTACGGCTACACGCTGCGCGGCCACCAGTACACCGACGCGTCCGGGCGGTTCACGCTGTCGACCATCGTGCCGGGCCTCTACCCGGGCCGCACCCGCCACATCCACGTCAAGGTGCAGGCCCCCTACCAGCCGATCCTGACCACGCAGCTCTACTTCCCGGGCGAGCCCCGCAACCGGACGGACATGCTGTTCGACCCCGCGCTGCTGATGGACGTCCAGGGCGGCCCGTCGGGACGCGCCGCCACGTTCGACTTCGTCCTGCGGGTCCCGTAACGCTCCGCGAAGCCCCCTCCAGGGAACCGCCCCCGCCGCGGCCGCTCCGCCGCGGCGGGGGCGCCCGCTTTCGCCGATTTCGGCGAACGTGACCTCGAAGTAATGGGATTACCCCACGAAGCGCGGACGAAACGGATAGTCTCCCGACGATCACCTTTGGTCGCGTTAGGAAGTCTGGAGCGTACGCCGCATGAGCGCTGCCAACCGCGTACAGGTCATCACACGGTGGGGGGCCATCTCTTTCATGGCGGCAGCGGTCATCACCGCCACCGCCGGTGGTTTCGCCCAGTCGTACGCCGGTCTGTACCACTGGGCGTTGGAGCACGGCCTGACCGGCTGGAAGGCCAGCTCGTTCCCGCTGCTGGTCGACCTGTTCATCATCGTCGGCGAACTGGGCCTGTTCCTGCTCGCCGTGGACGCGTTCGTCCTGCACCGCAGGAGCGCGATGAGCTGGCTCGACTTCTTCCTGCCGCTGACGATCGCCCTCGCCGGGTGGACCGCGAGCCTCATCTTCAACGTCGGGCACGTCGGCAACCGGACGTTCTCGTACCAGGTGACGGCCGCCGTCCCGCCGATCGTGTCGATGCTGGGACTGTTCGTCCTGCTGCGAACACTGCATCGGTACGTATCGCAGAAAACGGACGAGGCCGAGGCCGAGGCGCCCAAGCCGCCGGAGCCGCAGGCCCGCGCCATCGCCGGGCCCGTCACCCTGCAGCAGATCACGCTGATGCCGCTGCGCAACACCGGCCCGCTCCCGCAGATCCAGGTCCCCGGGCACACCGGGAAGGCGATCGGCCCCGCCGCCGCGACGGACGCGGCGGAGGCCGCCGCGGCCGCCGGTCCGGCGGCCGCGGCGGCGGGCGCCGCGGCGG